>JBNKRV010000288.1:0-26339 GCA_050296935.1 Marinilabiliaceae bacterium
TTTACCAGTATAGGAAAACCGGATACGGTCAATTTCAAATCAGCATGATGGCCATAAGCGGTAACATTCGCATCAACCTCTTCTATGCGGTTATAAGCCGACTTAGTCACCAGGATAGACTCAGATCGTCTACAGCGTGGACAGCGGTCCGAAACATAAAGCCGGGGCGTACCAAGCAACTTACCAACGAACGCAGGAGCCATATTGCGTACCATCATGGCCACCGCTACAGAGGAACTAAACGGACACTTCTTTTCGGGTTTTGCATTCTCATGTTTAGAATCATGAGCAAAATGATCGCGCTTCTCCTTAGGATGTTTACAGAGCAAGGGTGCTTTACATCCAGGGCACAGGCAATCACAGGCCCTGCCCTTTGCTGCATCTTCCGGCTCGATGATGTCACCTGTCTCTCGGTGAATGCCGAATGGGATCAATAAATCATGCATGTAAACCAGTCTCCAAAATCCGTTCTACCTCCCTAGTCTATATAACTCCTTTTCTCTCTTATTCACCACCTGTGATTTACGTAAGCGCGAATAAACCCACCTACTAGGAAGAGCTTCCTTTCTACCACAATAATTGTCTCCAGAAAAACAGGAAACAAAACATGAATCAAGATAAACAACCAGAAACACTGTCCACCATTTGGGTCGAGCATATAAAGAGCTGGCAGAAAACACAATTAAGCCAGAGCGCTTATTGTCATGAACAAAATCTAAGCTATCATCTGCTTACCTACTGGCGGCGCAAGCTCACAGGTCAGGCAAAGCGAAAACAGGTGCCCCGTTAACAGTTCCAGATCGCAACCTGACACTATCTAATGGCATCAATTTACAGGGAATTACATCCAGAAATATTCTGCTGGTCAAACAATTACTGAATCTGCTGTCATGAGCAGGACACTCAGAACGGCACCTGATATGCCCCGTATCTACCTGTACCGGGAACCGGTTGATTTGCGTATGGGCTTTCGCGGGCTGGGTGCACTGGTTGAACAGGAGCTTGCGCATAATCCTTTTGATGGAGGAATATGATTTTACCAATCGACAGCGTAATAAAATAAAATTCCTGGACTGGGAAAAGAATGGTTTTGTGCTGTATTACAAAAGCCTGGCTGAAGAAAAGTTTAGCTGGCCCACACAATGCGATGAACTGTTATCACTGACCGGACAGCAAATAAACTGGTTGCTGGATGGTTATAATATTGAGCAGTTGCAAGGCCATAGAAAGTTGCATTATAAAGCCTTATGTTAGGCTGGTTGAACGATTATTTGTAAGCAGTCAGGAATTTAGAACACTGCTCCAGATGAATGGGATACGGGGTAGCATGAACCGAAAAGGAGACTACTGGGACAACGCGGTAGTTGAAAGCTTCTCTGGTACTTTAAAACAGGAGCGGGTGCACTGAAGGAACTATCATAATCGCCAGAGAATCAGCCTTATGGACTAACATTCCAGAGCAGCAGTACATGGCGAATGTATTGGAAAGGCTCCAGGCCATTGGCCTTGGCCGTCTCGATCAGACTGTAGCAGGTCGCACTGGCTTTGGCCCCTCTTGAGGTGTCACTAAAGAGCCAGTTCTTACGAACCACCGCAAAGTGTAGTGGTCTAATAGCGCCGGACACTTTAATAAGAGATAATATTTATCAATTATCAATTATCAATTATCAATTATTAAGGTGTCAGAATGAGTCAGAAACGAACCTATAAACATTCCGCCTTGTTCACCCGGTTTCCTTTCTTCTTCGCAGGCGCGGCCTTGCTCGCCTCAACAAACTTGCGATGGGCACGGTACCCAAAACGCTCCGCGGGGCAGGCTCTCCCAGCAACGAATACGGTAAGCCGCTTGTTGTCATGGAATGCTCCTGTGTGATTAAAGACAGGATAAGTATTCTGGAAACCTATCAGGAAAAGCAGATGCTTATTTTGGAACGCTAAAGTAGCTTAACTGGGTGTATAAAAATGCTTAACCACGTCAGTAAGCTAGTAAAAAATGTACCATGCCGATCAGAAATTGGTAGGCAGCGTTCATTCGGTTTATGATTGAATCTGAAAACCGTTTAGCGGATTATATTTAAACAGGGCAGTTATACAGAATTTTTTACAGTCCCTGAAAATTCCTCTAAAACCCTGTCACGCTCTTTTATGATTAATTTACACTGAGTAGTTACAATATAACAATCTAGAATGACTTTATCAAATATACACTAGAAAGTTTATCCAACCCTACGTAAACAGGATCGCCAGCCATTACTTTTACCAGATTAAATATTGAGTCCCATTCTGAATTATCTTTATATTTATTCATCATTTCTCCATCTAGTACAATCCAAATATTTTTTGTTCGATTCTGATTTATTACCAATTGCAGAGTATCGTCCGTAAAAATTGTATTCTTACCTAACCATCTCTCAGCATCGTTTCCACCTGCGACCCTAAGCTGGTAATCGATTTTTGAGGAGTAGACATAATATGCTAAAGCATCCATTGCTATGACAATATCCGATGATGCTAAGTTTTCTTTTACAAATAATGCTGGAGTTTTATTATCAGGATAAAAACTATGGAACCTTCCTAAAGTCAGATCAGGAGTTGGGTTATTTCCATATTTTGTATTGATAAGATAATATGTGGGATATATTGTTTCTCTTATTACCAATAATAGAAAGAGTAGAACCACAGGTAGAATAAGAACTTTACCAATATTATCTAATTTTTTAAATTTCGATTCAAATATTATCCTAATTAGGTAATCAATTGCTATAGCAGCAAGTATTAAAAAATAAGGATTTAGGAATGCTATATACCTTGGTTTATCTCGATATATAGCATATGGATGAAACCCCAAAATAAAAAAAACTATTCCAAAAAATATTAGGGCTATAAACCCTACGCTATCAATTTGACCATAATCAAGATAACGCTTTATAGCAATACTCAAAGAAATAAGTGCTAGTAAAAATAAAAAAGTGTACGGAATTATGAAAAACCTGGCAAAACCAAGAGGAAATCCCAGGAGGAAAGAAACTGAAGCATAAAAGTTTTCAAGGTACGAGCCCTTCAATATGTAAAAACCAATCAATAACCAAAATACTGCCCCTATTAAGATAATTCCTAATATTTTTGATAACTGTTGCCTATTTATAGGTATGCCGAGTAATCGTGAATATAAAAGATAAAAGAGAGATAAAAGTAAAACCAGCATGAGTTGCTGTAAAACCACTAAAGAAAATACAGATATAAAATATAATAAATAGCTTTTTGAATTTATATTACCCCACGGCCAGTAAGTACGCATAAAAATTAAATAACTAAGCATAAATATCAGAATTATTTTTGGGTTACTTTTCAATCCTCCAATAAGCAATCCCAAATGTTTTTCTGTAAA
This sequence comes from Marinilabiliaceae bacterium, assembly GCA_050296935.1. GTDB lineage: Bacteria > Bacteroidota > Bacteroidia > Bacteroidales > Marinilabiliaceae > Saccharicrinis. The sequence continues at coordinate 3,389 of JBNKRV010000288.1, forward strand.
TGATTCCACTAAAGTTGACTCAGTAATTTTTTCCCATAATCCTTTAAACTGTTTAACCTTCTCTTCAGCAATACTTTTAGAATTATTTATAGCAGGGGCGTATTCAAAGCTCTTTATTAATGCTTTTTCTTCTTTTATAGCTTGAGAATAAAAGTGACTAACTACAGAAGTATTTATGTAAAATCCTAAAAATACTACAAAAACTGAAATTATTAGAAAGTAAACAGATTTGCCTTCAGGTCGACGATAAAAATAGTAAAAAAGTATGATGGGTATTAAAATTATCGCCAACCTCTGAGTAAAACATGTAATTAATATTGTAATCAGGGTTACAACTTTTAATACTCGTCCACGTTCCAGATAAGCCTTGTCTAATAACCAAATGCTTAGCAAGAGAAAGAATGAAAACATACCGTACATTCTTGCTGTCTTGCCCATCATAATTTCCCAATCTGAGAACGTGAGTAATAGAGCAGCAATCAAGGCAACTCTAATACCAAATAATCGAGCTGCAAGTAAATATCCAACGAGAATCGTTAATATTGAAAAAATAATGCTTGGCAACCTTATAATAGACTCAGAGAATCCAAAAGTAGAAACAGCCAGTGAAACCAGGTAAGTAAAAGGAAGCGATCTAGGATAGTATGCACCAGAGGGATACAATGGAAGACCTGTTTTCAAAATACCTTGAACGGCATTAGCAACATAATCTTCATTACCAATTAATCCTAAGGTACCGGATTTGTAGACCCTTAAAAAAACACCTATAAGGATGATAAAAGCAACTAAAAAAAATTGTTGAGTACTTGTAAGGTTTTTTTGATTCAACATTCCAATACTTCCAATTACTATTCCAATTAAATTTTTCTAATTACTAATAATGGACAATAAGCTCGCGTATTTAACAATCACTTTTCGAACTAACTATCTTTCAGCTTGAAACCAATTTTATAAGCATAAATTTAATGTCTGTCTCCAGCGCCAAAATACCTGCAGGCAATTTTTGCTGGCTCATATCCGGTTAGACAATGCTGACATCCTTTGTCTTAAGAATGGAATTATTAAGTCAAATACCTCTGGCAAAGCCGGAGGCTTGTTATTGAGAACCGCTCAAAGCGGACTAATTATTGTGCTACCAAAGGAGCGCGCTTTAAATACAAATCTAACTGATCTATTCGACGGTCTTCATCTTCTTGATACCGAATATAATTCCTGATTACTTCTTCATCCCTTCCAACTGTCGAGACCTGGTAACCTCTCGCCCAAAACTTCTGCCCTGTAAAATTCTTTCTTCGTCCCATGTAGTTCCTGGCTGTTGATATAGCGCTTTTTCCTTTTATAAAACCGACTACCTGTACCGAATACTTAGGTGGAATCGATATTAAAACGTGGACAAGGCCTGCCATCAAAAGCCCTTCCTCAATTTTACATTCCCTTAGACTGGCCAAATCCTTTAATACTGATCTAACGCACAGTCTCAACTCTTTATAAAGGCTCTTCTTTCGATACTTGGGTCCAAACCATATGATATTTACAACCCCAAACGGTATGACTTGGACTCTCTTGCGTATTCATTGGTTGTTTCCTCATCATTTGAACTTTAGGTGGTTCGCTGATGGGGAGACTTCCGATGAATCCCGGAACTGTCGAACATTTATTGTTCACCGGCTGAGCCGGTGGTTTACCTTTTGTTAATTATTATATTAAAAATATCATATAGTGGGGCCTAAGCAAATACCATCAAAATTTTAAATGACCGTATCTCTCACTGCGCAGTAACCTCCTCAGGTGAGCGGGGTCTGACTGGCAGGTCATCACGAATAACAATATCATCTATCGCCACCCAACGTTCTTTGCTTGTATCATAACCAGAGCTAGTATCCCAATGATATTTCCCATTACCACCAAAAGAAACGTTATTCCATTTTGCATTCATACTACCATTTGCACCTATCCATGGAATTTCTTTCATATCTATTAGTAGCTTATCATCCAGCCAAAACTTTAGAGCACCATCCCGAGTTGAAGGTGACGAATTCAGCGCAACATAAAATGCCAGTTTGTGCCAAGTTTCACCATACACTTGTTCATGCCATACAGTGCCAGAACTTGGAAGAACTTCATTATTAACTTGATCGATTAACCCTGGGTTCAAGTTAGCAACATCGTTAGTGAAATTTGCAGACATATCCCCATTCGATATCGACCTCGGGGCATCAGTAATATTTGGATTTGTACAATAATATGTTGATGCTTGATCATCACATCGGAAAGCGTGCTTCTGACGGACGCCATAATCAGATAAAGACCAGTCAAATAGATAAATTGGTGCGCTATTACCACTTGAAAAAAATGCAGATCTCGACCCAACACCATCATAACTTAATATGCGAAATAACTTGATCGAACCGTTAGCACGTTCGGCATTGAATCCAGGTTGAAATTTCACCTTAAAACTAACATAGACCCGATTAGAAGGGGTAATATCTTTAGACAAGAAACCATCAGAAGTATAAATTCCTGGGCTATCTGTAGTTTCATAAGTTGCAATTAAGGCTTTTCCGGTGCCTCCATAAACCTGGCTGGTATCTGCCCCACTGATAGAAATTGATGGCAAGCTTTCCGGATAGGTCTCTGGGTGATAAGTTTCCTCTGTATAACCGTAATCAAATCCAGGTGGCAGAGGTCCAGTTTCTCCAGAACCTAGAGTTTGCCAATCTTGCATATTATCAAAGTTTTCCTCAAACAGAACCTCAGAGAAAACAGGATTGTTTACCAGGAGTAAAAATATAAATAATTTTATATTTATTCTCATATCTTAACCTCTATTAGTATGATGATCAGAACATCCTCATCTTAATAAACCATATTGATATAAATAATATAGTATATATTAAGGATTCAATGCAGGTAATTTCGCCCTAAGCCAATAATTTCGCATTTTGGCTCACATCAGAATACAACTACTTTTAGCCCGAATTATGCACAAACAAAGGCGAATCTTGTTTAACCTATTGATATAATAGGTTATTACGCAAATAACGCTTCGGAAGAAGTAAAACAAAGATTCACCATGACATAATTCTACTCCAGAACACCTCCGCTTTCCTCCTATTGATGGCCTGAGCATCCGCGCCGACTTCAAGGGCGGACCACTTTCCACAGATTTCGGGGCGCTATTGCTTGCGCGGTGTGAACCAAGAGATCGAACTCACCGAACATTTAGCGCCCGCCTTCGACGACTGACGCCATCCTTCCTATACCGATCACTCGCTACACAATTTGATGGGTAAGCGGTCATTTAGGCCGTTATTTAGCATTCGTTATTTTGGTGATAATGACTTAACGATGACGATAATTTCAAGTAAGTCTTTCTCGTCAATGATTTGATAATCATCAAAGGCCTTGAGGTTCGGTTTATACATTGCCAATATTTCATTGATTTTCTTGATTAGCAATGAACGTTGGGCAAGCTCATCTGGTGAGCTACTCGACCGGTAAAATGATCGTCATCAACCACCCCGCGGTGGCGATCATGGCGATGAATCAAATCCAATTTCAGCAAGGGCTTTCTATGCCGGAATTTCTCAAAGACTACGGAACCGAAACTAAATGCGAGCAGGCGCTTGAGGCTGTACGATGTCCGAATTGATTTCATTGTCCTCGCTGCGAGGGGTGGCTCATTATGTTCTGCGTGGTGGGACGCGCAAGGTCTTTCAGTGTAATGCCTGCCGTCACCAGGCCGGGCTGATCGCAGGGACGGTCTTTCAGGGAACAAAGCTACCGCTGACCACCTGATTTCTGGCGATCTAACTGATCACCCAGACCAAGACCGGACTATCGTCCCTGGCGCTGAAGCGGCAACTGGGCGTTAGCTACCACCCTACGGCCTGGCTGATCCATCACAAGCTGATGCAAGTGATGGCCGATCGGGAGGATCGCTATGTCCTTGCAGGCAAAGTTCAGGTGGATGATGCCTAGCTTGGCGGGGAGCGCACTGGCAGCAAGATGGGGCGAGGCTCAGAGAACAAAGATGCCATTCGTCGCGGCGGTTTCTCTGACCGAGGAAGATCGCCCGCAACGCGTGCGTCTGACACCGGTGACAGGGTTCACGAGTGAGGCCGTTGCGGTGGGCGAAGGTTAATGTGGCTTCAGGGAGCGCCGTATTCTCCGATGGACTGACCTGCTTTGCCGCAGTGACCGAGGCCGGTTGCAGCCACCATCCCATCGTGATGGCTGGGCGCAAGCCCAAGGACGTGCCCGAGTTCAAGCAGATCAACAGAGTCTTCGGCAATCTCAAGACCAGCTTGTCAGGCTGTTACCATGCCTTAAAGTTCAAAAAGTACGCATCACGTTACCTTGCTGCGTTCTGTTATCGATTCAACCGCGCTTCGATCTGCGTACGCTTCACCATCGCTTGCTGATCGCAGCTGTGACCTCACCGCCTCGGACGCTGCGTTCGATTGAAGTGGCTGACGTTCGTTTATAATCAGGTATTTCTATTACGATTATTAATGTCTTCCCTGGGCGTAATGTCTTTCACTGCTGACAGCATATGCGGTGGGATTCGCCATTGCTACCCTTCATCGGTGATTACCGTGACGGTCTTTTAATTGTACTTTGTTAAACGACCAAAGCGACGACCATCATCTATTTCAAAGCTGACTTTTGCACCTAAATTGAAAGCCATCATGTCAACATGCGCTCATGCCTTTTGCAAAAACTTCAGGCGCTCAACCACTCTGTGATTCAGGGTGATCAGTTCTTCGATAGTCAGTAGGTCAATATCAATAATTAATGTTTCTCCATCAGGTCGGATCACATGGGACACTGGGCAAGTTTTTCTTTCCATTACCTTGGGGTTAGTTCGGCAACTTTCGACGCAGGATGATTACTGATTCGTTGCAGGACATCCACCAAATATTCGTAAAAATTCACATTATGCAGTTTACAGGTCACTAACAGACTCTGGATGATGCCGACATGCTCAGCGCCAATTTCTGTCCAGCAGGATATCCAGTTTTTTCGCCCCATGGGGATTACAGGTGTTTAGGTAATTCATGACACATTCGGGTTAGGTATTCAAGCACTAAAAATTGAGATTTTTATCAACCCACTTGATACCAGACTTTGTGACCTGACTTAGTTCCATATTTGAAACAAATGATAATAAGTGACGCATACAAAACTGCCCGTAAAGATGGATTAAAAAATTATATGCCATCATAGTTTTAAAATAAGGCTTTTCAAGAATACTTGATTCCAACCCGTAAGAAATAAGAAACTTATCACAAATGCTTGAAAAAGTATTTTTACGCCAATTATTAGTCTGAGAAATTGCCCATAAATTACTGTAAAACCTAGCTACATCATCAATATTCGTAGCCCTTCTTGTATCACCAAAATCAAGAATATGAATATTACTATTTGCATCTATTAGCATATTATAAATTATGAAGTCACCATGAATTTGACAAAACCTAACGTGATTTTCATTGATGTAGTCGGGATCTTTAAGATTTTCGACCTCGGACATTAATTTTTTTTCGATACTATTAATCTTGCTTTCTTTCATCAAATGATTAACTCTTATACCTTGAGCCTTAGATGATATAGAACTTTGTAACCAAGCAATCGCAGAATCAGCATTTTCAGGATAATTTGTAGATTCATGATACAGATTCAGCCAATGACCTAACTCAATAATTCTTGAAGTTAATGTTTCTATATCCTTCAATTTTTTTCCTCTCAACTTACCAAGTAAAGAGGTTGGATTCCATAATGTATGATAAAGCTGGTCACCATTAATAATTTTCGTTGATAGTGTATTACTAGATTTTTCGTAGCTATATAATTCGACTGGTAGAACATGTGCAGTTTTTAATGAAAGCTTAGCGCATCGTGCCAATTCATCAGCCTCGTATTCTAAACTAATTTCTTCACTACGCTTATTATAAAGCTTAGATGTAACTATACCAATGCTTCGAGGATTTAACTTCTCTTCCATCACTTCTTGAACTTTTAATTTTGACATGGCTACACATTACCAATAAATATTTAAGTTTCTAATCATCTTACGAGAATAGAATCCCGTTAACCTAACAATACATATTCAATTAAATTTTGGTTTTATATTAGAAACAACCCATTTAAATTTACCCGACTTGGTCCTTGGTATATTATTAACATAAGAAACACTTATTTTGATATCATTTCCTAATCTGAGTCTCAGGCCTCTTAATAATAGAGCCTCATCATCTTTAGTATAAGAATGTTTTTTTACAATCTTAATTTCAATGTTATCTAAATTCTTTTGGATAATCTGCGACTCAACAATATTAATCATTGGTTTAAACGGATGAGTCAATACTGAAGGAGATATCCACCGCCCATCAGGTAAAGTGATTATAGATTCATTTTTAGTGGCAACCTCTCCCATTAATGGAAAGCTGCATCCACATAAACACTTCTCTTCTTTTAAATAACAAGTATCATTAGTTTCATAACGGATTAAAGGAAAGGCAAAATTGTGTAAACTAGTAGCATATATTTTACCCTGGATTCCTGCTGATACTGGGCTAAGATTAGAATCCAAAAACTCTGTTATCCCATAATCCATATTTAAATGATGTCCGCAATGTTCTTTGCACTCACTAGCGTAAATAACTCGTTCTGCCATCCCGTAGAAATCAAATATATTGCAACAAAACGCTTCTTCAATTGCCACACGCTGCCACTCAAACAATGTTTCAGAAGAAGTTAAAACAGCTTTTAATGGTAACCGTTGATTAGTTGCAAGAATAAAAGAGGCTAAAGTGTAAACTGTAGAAGGATATCCTTCTAAATACATTATTTTCTCACTTTGGAGCTTATTCACATAACTCTGCAGGTATTCTTTCTTTAAATGAAAGGAAGATAAAAATAGTTGTTTATTTATCCAGTTATAACGCCAAAAAGGTGGTTTATTTTGCGTGGGTGGGCAAATCACACGTCCTTGCAAAGAAGCATATTTTTCTCCCCACTTCATCCCTGCCCACTCCTTCTGTCTTCGGTCAGCAACATGATGAACTACGCAGGTATGAATATCATACAATATATTAAGTGGCGTTCCTGTTGTACCACTTGTATGTCCTTTTCGGAAATGCCTTTCTGTTACAGACGTCGATTTCAGATCGTTAAAATTTTGATTTATATCATCCTTTGTAAGTATCGGAATTTTGTTAAGATCATCTATGCAATTGAAATCTGAAACTTTAATTCCATGTTTCTTAAATCTTGAATTATAAAATGGTACAGTTTCATAAGCATGTTGAATCAATTCACGTAACTTTATAAACTGATACTCTTCGAGCTCTGAATATGTAAGATATTGATTTGAGTTAAACTCCTCATAAACTTTATCAAATTTTTTGCCATATCTCTCGAAATAAAGTTCTAATGCTTTTATGTTTAACATTAATGATTGAAAAGTTACAGGGCTAAAATTATATATATTTTCTAATAAATTCATAATACAGTTTACCTATATTTGTTGTTCTATAGCTTATACTTTCAGTTGAAAATTAAGCTTAAAAAACTTTTTAAACAGTTAACTTCACCACCCACTCAATCCTAAACACCTAGTATAATTATTAGAAATCGTAAGGTAATGCAAGATACAACCTTCATGTATTTTCCAAAAAAAGCACTATGTACCCCAAAGAATAGTCTCCTCACCACTTTCAGAATATTCTATCGAATCACATTTTTTACAAAATTTTACTTCACGAATATCAACATAGACATTCTATATATCCTATCTCTGATGTAGCCCTTATATATGTCAGAACAAATGCAGAATTTAATGGCTAGTATTAGCCAGGACAATAACAACTAAGTCGATCAGAGTCGTGCAGAAAGACTAAAACCATTAAACGAATGATTAAGAAAAACGTTGTCGGTTTAAACGAACATACATCCAATCATATAAATCATCACAAAGCAAAAGATAAAACCTGATTAATTAGTATTAGGACTGTCATAGGTATATCTAACGAAAGTAGAACAGCTCAAAGACACCTTTAATAATACTTACACTCCTTGCAGTCAAATACAGAAAGTCCAGATAATAAATCTGGATAAAATGCTTTATAGAGAACCTAACTAATTTTGCTCTTACAATACGTTTTACAGATAATATTAAGGGAAATAACATAAGGAAGAACAAGTTGAATAATAATAAATTTGTGAAATAAAACAGGTTTATAAAAATAGATATAATATTAGTAATATTAAAAATAGCCAATATGAAGACAGGGTCTTTTATTGACTCGTTTATGTTTTTAATATAATTTTCTGAATGCCATAGTTGGCGCTTAAAAAACGCCCGTACATTAAGTGCATTACCTAAGTGGATTACTGAAATATTGGTTAATATTCTTACATTTATATTTCTTTCCCGTAATATATTAGTAATCTTTGTGTCTTCACCGGATGTAATTTTTTCATCAAAGCCTGATATATTGAAAAACAATTTTCTTGAAATAAAAATAGAACATCCAATTAAATTTTTAGGTACTCTATTTTTATCTTCTCCTAGCAGCCATCCATCTTCAACCCAGTTTGAATTACTATGTAATAAGCACCCACCACCAAATACGTCTTCAGGAGAATTATCATAATAATCAACTCCATTCTCAAGCCAGTCCTTTGGAGCAATACAATCTGCATCAATGAATGCCAATAATTCACCAGTTGATTTAAGTGCACCGTAATTTCTTACTGCACCTACTGGGCCATTTTCCTTAGTATAAACAATAACACCAAGATCTCTGGCAATATCTGCAGTTCTATCCGTTGAATTATTATCTACAACAATAATTTCAAATTTTTCTATTGGGTACGATTGCGAAAAAAGAGAATTGATACATTCAGCAATATACTCCTCTTCATTAAATGCTGGAATTATCACAGATACTTTTATATTCATCTTATTATGCTCATCAAAAAAATATTATAGAGTTTTTATTTCATTTTTTCTTATTGTTACAGAATATAAAGCTGAAGATAACATAATTAACCAATATATCATTTGCACTCGAAATTGATTAATAAAAGAACTGGTAATTAATAAGCCCACATAGGAAAATTTAAAAGCATACGATAAGTAATAATAATAAATATCATTACTGTCCTTAAAGTATTCAATAATTTTATTAATCATAAAATATACTTTTATAATTATAATGAGAAATAGTGTAAAGCCAAACCACCCAACTTCAGTTAATGCTTGAAACCATATTGAATGTACGGCCTTCACTCCAGCAAACTTAAAATATTTATCTGATAAATAAATTCTGCTCAGTGATTCAAAACCACGTGCACCTACTCCTAGCGGATTGTCTTTTGCAACTTCAATAGCTGCAATCCAAAAATCAATACGATGAGATCCACTTTTATCTCCGTCTTCTATCTTATTAAGAGTAAGCATTCTGTCTATAAATGTTTGGTCCATTAACCTGTAAGCTCCTAATAAACCAATTGAAATTAATAACAATAAAATTAAAGTTTGGTTTTTTGCACGATGCTTTGAAGTAAATATAAACCATATATAAAGTAATGAGCTTACCGCTACTCCCATAAAAGCCCCCCGGCTGTTAATTAAGACCAATCCATTAACAATGAAAACACCACTAATTAAAGCTAAGATTTTTAATTTTACAGAACCTCTCATTACGTAAAAGATTAATAAAGGTATAATTGGTACTAGCAATGCAGCGGTTCCATTTGCTTCCGGTGCATCTATTACACCAATACCTTCAACCCTCCCCTGTGCGTTTCTACCAACAGACATTGCTTCATATCCAATATAGAGAGCGCCGACAATCATAGTTATAAGTGCGTATTCAATTTTTTGAATCGAGTCCAAAACTTTATATCCAAGAAATAAGATAATAAACATCTTGTAATACTCAATCATGAACTCGTAATGAATCTGTTGATTAATTGCATAGAAATAAGTTACACCATATATAAATATCAGCATGAATAAATATTTTATATAGGGGATATTTGTTATAGAGTTAATTTTAAATTGCTGTATTCTGAATAAGTAAGTAACAATTAGTATTATCACTGTAATTTTAGAATATGGAAGATTAGGTAGTGCACCGGACCACCACCGATTATCAGGATTTAAAAAATATACTATTTGATATAAGTAAAATGCCCATTGCGAGCCACCGATAAAACTCAGCAATATCCCGCCAATATAAACCGACACCACCAATATTGTAATTTTACCCATTTTAAAGCTGAAACCCACATATGTAGTTTGTTGATTATAAATTTGTTAAGGAAATTCAGATCAATCTATGATTTTTATATTCTATCTCAAAACACCCAGATTCGTCCCTAAGATCGAAGCAATAGGCCAACTACTGCAGCTCACTTCGTTCGTAACAAATTGGAAAATTTCTATCTCAGTCTAAAATCAACCAGGAATAATCAGAAGTTCCTAAAAATATCTTTCACTTCTTAGCACTCAATAGTCTTGAAAAAAAGCTACTGATATGATTCTTTTCCGTGGTATCAAGCATCAACAAATACACAAAGATACAATATATTAGTGTACAAATTATGGCGAAGCTTAGTATCTCAAAATAACTCCCTGGTGTGTGATAATGCAAAAAATATTCCAACACCACAAATAAAACTATTGTAGGAATGAAACCTTTCAAATGAGTTTTTCGTATATAGTACCACTTAGGGATATTAATTACCTTCAGTGTTATCCATGGAACGAAAAGTCCATAGAAAATTATTTGTGGGATTGCTGCCCCCATAGCTGCACCAATAATTCCAAATTTTTGAACCAGTATTATGCTTAGTATTAAATTTACAACTGAAACGAGAACGCTTATATAAGAAAAAAGTTTTTGTTGTGATGTACCTAAAAGAACTGAGTAACTAATTTGTTGCGGCCCTTGAAAATATAAATTTATAAAGAGAATAACTAAAACAGCTTCACTTAAATCCCTATAATTTGGCCCCATCCAAACTGAGATAAACACACCACCAAAAACAATCATACCAATTGATAATAGGTTAGAGATAATAAGCATATATTTTGTGCCGGATATATATATTAACTTTATCCCATTCAAATCACCCTTTGCTTCTTTTTCACTTATCGCAGGAATATAAGTTTTGCTGATAGCCATCAATATTTTTTTTGAGTATTCGGCAAGCGTCCATGGAATTGAATAATAGGTTACAGCTGCTGCAGAAATGAAATAGCCAATTACGAAAGCATCACTATAATAAATTATTTGATTAGCGAACATTGCTAGAAAGGTAAATTTACTATAATTAATTATCAATCCCATCTTATGCTTACTAATTCCAGATATACTGAATTCTATATGTGGGTATTTTTTCTTAATAGTCCAATAATAAACCACCATAGCAAACAAGTTTGCAGAAATTGATATATATCCCATAGTGATTAAATCATGGCCATGAGATAGAAATACATAAAACATAAGAGCTTTATAAACTGCAGAAATTATTTGCACAAGATTTATTATCGTATATTTTTGAAGCCCGCCAAATATGCCTTTGAAAAGCCCACCAATTACAAAAATTGCAATATCAAAAGATACAATTATTATTAATAAATTTACTAATTTTTTTAGACTTTGATCAATATTTATTATCCTAACAATAAAATCCGCCATGAACGGACTGATGAGAACAATGATAAGTCCCATTATAAAGAATAGCGCTAATGAAGTTGATACAATTGAACTAACATTCTTATCGTCTTTAATACTACTAAACTGAGATACATACTTATTAACCGCAGAAGATATTCCTAAATCAAGTAAATTCATATAGCCAGTAAAAGCAACGGCAATAGTCCATATTCCATATTTTATATCCCCAAGTGTGTGCACCAGGAATGGAGATAATATAAATGCAATCATTATCTGAATAAACATCCCAGAGATATTTGCTATAGCGTTTTTACTTATGGTTGCATTTGACATAGAGAGAATTTAACTCAGATACAGTTTTTCATATGAATTGATCATACGATCAACGCTGAATTCATTCATTAGTTTTCTATTCCCAGTCTCACCATAAGATTTACTTAATACGCTATCATTCAGAATATCTACAATCGCATGTGAAAATAGCGAAATATCATTTGATGGAACAACTCGGCCACTTATCTCGTTTTCAACAATTTCAGGGTTACCCCCAACATTAGTTACGACGCAAGGCTTTGAAAGTGCCATAGCTTCCAGCAGTGTCATTGAAGTTCCTTCGCTAAATGAAGACAATAGGAAAACCTCAAAGGTTTTTATATATTTCTGTGGATTATTGATAAAACCAGTAAAAATAACTTCCTTATTCAGACCTAACATTTTTACCTGATCTTCTAATAAACCTCTACTCGGTCCATCACCAATCAAAATGAGACGTAATGAATTGATATTTTTTTTTGCTTGAGCGAATGCATTAATCATCATCGACTGGTTTTTGATTGGATCTAATCGCGAGACGGTGCCTATGTAGCGATACCTTGGATCAAGATTTAACTCACTTAACAACTCGTCTCTTGATTGATCTATTTCTTCAATCACTCGAATTCCATTGTAAATTACCTGGATTTTTTTTCGCGGAATATACTCATATTTAGAAACAGCATCTGCGGTAGAATTTGAAATTGCGGTTATATTTTTAGTTCTCAAAAGAATTAATGGATTAATAATTCTTCTTTTAAAGTGATGTATATCAGGATAAAAACGGCCATGCTCTGTAAAAATCACCTTGGATTCTGTCAATATTGAAGAAATTACACCATAAAAGTAAGGTGTATATTGATGACAATGTAGAACATCGACTTTTCTTAGTTTTATCAATTGATGTAAGGACAAAATTAAATTTATATCGAAACCTGGACGTCTCATAATACATTCTACATTGATACCTTTCTCCTTTAACTCCAACCCTAAAGAACCATTAAAACCATCAATACATAAAATTTCATGTGTAAATATTTCTGGATCTGAATTTTCTATAATCTGGCGAATTACTTGCTCAGTTCCACCAATACCCATATTAAAAGTGACATGAAGGATTTTCTTCGATACTGATTGAGTCATAACTGTTAAACCATGTATTCTTGAAACCAGAGTTCAAACATTAATAAACTCCACAATACAGCTGAGTTGTCTCTATTTCCATTCTGGTGCTCTATCCACAATTTTCTTATCTCAGAAATATCCATAAAAGTTGAAAGCCCATTTTCTGATTTGAACACCTTCTCTTCAAAAGAATTTTTTAATTCTTTTTTTAACCATTGAGATAATGGTACAGAAAACCCCATTTTTTTTCGGAATAAGATTTCTTTAGGGAGCAATTTCCCAAAGGATTTTTTTAAAATATACTTTTTTTCTTTATCGTGAAGTTTCAACCTTGAAGGGATACTCGCTGCAAATTCTACAACCCTATGATCGAGTAGTGGTGCTCTAACTTCTAGTGAGTTAGCCATACACATCCGATCTACCTTGACAAGGATATCCCCAACCAAGTATGTCTTGATATCGGTATATAATACTCTAGACAGGTGATCTTCTGCGTCAGCAGATTGATAATAGTTAGTTGATATATCAGATGGGTGATATCCAGACACACTGTTTTTCAGGTTATTTCTTGCCAGGCGGTCCCATGTCCCATCGGTCATAAAACTGTTAGTCAAAAAAAATCCATGGGCAGGTGACTGTTCTAAAGCCTTAAATAATGTCCCTGCTCTATTGAGTAGCCTTATCGGGCTTCTTTCAAAAGCCCCAATAAATTGAGGCAAGATATATTTGCGTAACAAAAGCGGGACCTTACTGCGTAGATTATTCTCGTATTGGTCTATGTTATATTTACTGTATCCTGCAAAGTTTTCATCACCTCCATCCCCCGCTAAAGCCACGGTAACCTTTCTGCGTGCAAGTTGTGAAACAAAATAGGTTGGAATAAGAGATTGATCGGCGAAAGGTTCGTCGAAAAATGAAGCAATGGTTTCAAACTTGGCTAATATATTTTCCTTAACGGTCAATTCATGATGTGCCGTCTGGTATTGTTCTGCAACTTGTCGAGCGTATTCAACCTCATCATATTTTTTTGAGTCAAAACCAATAGAGCAGGTAATGACCGGATTAGTGCTGTTTTTGGCCATAAGGGCAACAATACCACTTGAATCCACCCCACCACTTAAAAAAGCACCGAGAGGAACATCGCTAATCATTCGCTGCCTTGTACAGGTATCTATTATTTCCAATAACTGTTCACTTATTTCTTCTGTACTCGCAACGCTTTGATCATTAAATGAAACATCCCAGTACTGTTTTGACTTAAATCCTTTATCATTTATTGTTACTGTATGACCAGGCTGGACTTTATAAATATTATTAAATATAGATTTTGTATCCGGCACATATTGATACATAAAAAAGTCATAAACAGCATCATTTCTGATTTCTCTGGGCACAGAGTCAATTGCAAGAATGGATTTTATCTCAGATGCAAAAATAAACTGCTTCTGGTTGTAATAGTAATAGAGAGGCTTCTTTCCTAGTCGATCTCTGGCGAGAAAAAGTTCTTTGCTGATTTTATTCCACAGGGCAATGGCAAACATACCATATAATCTTTTAACACAATCCTCGCCCTCTTTTTGATACAAAGCCAAAATGACTTCAGTATCAGTTCGAGTTTTAAAAACATAACCATCTTTTTCAAGTTCTGCCCTAAGTTCAAGAAAATTATATATTTCTCCATTAAATACAAGAACCAGATTACCATCAGCCGAAAACATAGGCTGATTTCCAGCACTGGACAGATCTATGATACTTAGCCGCCTATGACATAGTCCAACAAGTTCATCAATATACTCACCATGTGCATCTGGTCCACGATAGGCTATGCGGTCCCCCATCTTAACCAGGCTTTCTCTATTTCCCGTAGCATGATGAAACCGTGTAAATCCTGCAATTCCACACATAGTTATTGTTTTCCATCTAATAAAGTTTGATATAACTTTGTGTACTCATTAGCCATACGTTGACCGGAATAAGTATCATAAATGAATTGCAGCCCATTATTTGCCAATTCATTGGCATATGCTTTATCGGTAATTATTTTTTTCCAATATTCTTTCAGTGTGGCCCGATCACCATATTTTGCTAATAATCCAGTTTTTTCATGCTCTACTAGTTGATCTATACCAGGAATATTATAAGCTGCGACAGGTGTACCCATCGCCATTGCCTCCATTAGACATCTGGGGATACCTTCATCTGAAGATGTCATCACAAACAAATCAAACTGGCTAAGCCACTCTAGTCGATCAGACCTAAAACCTAAAAAATGTATATCCTGAGAAGAAGGGAGTTTTTCCGCATTTTTTTCCATTTCTACTTTACTTTTACCATCTCCCAGTAAAAATAATTCCATTTGATTATTTTCCTGCCATATTTGATTAAAAATATCTAAGATGTGATCAACTTTTTTCCGCGGAATGATTTGTCCAATATACCCAATTTTTATTTTAGTATTCGAGGTTTTATCCGGTAACCTTCTGTAGTTTTCAACTTCTTTTAAATCGACAGCATTTCTGATGAATGTAATTTTATTTTCCTTAATGCCGGCCATTCGTATCTCATTTAGCAATTGCTCTGATAATGGTACTACCTGGTCAAAAAATCTTAAAAAGAACTTCCCCAAAGATATAAAAATTTTTAATTTAATATCGTTGTGCTCACCAAATCCATGTGGTGTAGATACTGACTTGATCCCAGTTATTTTCGCTGCAATGATCCCTAAAATATCAGATTTATATCCATGAGTATGGATAACATCGATATTTCGTCGATTTATCAAATCACATAACTCTTTAATAGCCGAATAAGTAAATCTCGAATTCATTTTAATCTCAAATGATCGACATTCACCTTCTATAAATTTTTTTGAAATCTCTAAAGGTTCTGCTTTTTCGTTGGTAACAACCAAATCTGACCGTACTAAATCTGGATTTAGATTGTTACTCAATGCAAGTATCCATCCTTCAGCCCCATAAAAACCAGTCGGACAAATAAACTGTAATACGTTTATCTTTTTCATCTACAAACCTATCCTACTTAAAGTATCGATGAATAGTGCTATTGAAAAAATCATCATAAGTATGAATAGAATTCTAGACTTAATAGATATTGCATATTGAAACTTATCATTATCCCGGGGGGTATTCCAGGTAACCTGGACATCACCTTTGAGGGATTGAATTACACCAAGTAAAGAATTGTAGTTAACAATATAAAAATAATAAGGGAGTAAGAAAAATGAAGGCATCGAGTGGTGATTTTTAAAAAAATAACCCCATACGATAAACCATGTGAAAATAATTCCAGTTAGCAATATTAGCTGGAAATACATAATCTCAAACTGTGCGAGTACTACAACACCCATTGTAGCAACCAATAGAAAAAATGGTATCAGCCATCGTAATAGTTTATGAGACCATATCTCAAAAGCATAAAATCCAAATTTAAAGGGGTTTAATACCTCTTTATTATTCATCAATCCAGTAAATGAGCGATTAACGATACGCTGCTTGCGTTTACCTTCTTTATCAAAGTCACCCGCTGTCTCTTCAAAGCAGATAGCTTCATCATCGAATATTCCACGAAAACCTTGAACAATTATATGAAGAGGGTTGACAAAGTCATTAATATCCTCTCGACTTAGCCTTTGATAGAGTGATTTTCTAATCGCATAGATAGCACCATCTCCACCAACAACAGAATGCAATTTACTTTCAATCTTTTTTATAAAGATTTCATACTTCCAATATACGTCCTCACTTGATCCGGCAGAAGTATCTTTATCATCCTTATATATTGCTGCACCCACCACATATCCTACGGATGGATCACTAAAGTTTCTAACAAGCATTTTTATCGCATCAGGCTGGTACATCGCGTTGGCATCAGAAAATACTACTATTTCTCCATTAGCTGCGTCCAAAGCCAGATTAAGTCCCATGGTTTTACCCAGGCGCCCTTCCTGTCGAATTAGTTTAATATTCCCACTTTGAAACTTTTTAATAACTTCATCAGTACCATCATCAGATCCATCTGATACAAAGATAAATTCAACCAGTTTTTCCGGGTAGTCCAATTCAAGACAATTGTTTATCTTACTTTCAATGATATCAATTTCGTTATAACAGGATATAACCATCGTTACCGATGGGGTTATTTCGGTTATGTTCAATCTCTTTCCAGTTATCAGCATATTCAGCGCAATCAGTAATACGGGATAACCTATATATACATAGATTGGTAACAATAAAGAAATTAATGTGAGGGTTATGAGGAAAGTCATTACAGAGATATATAACCTCTAACTCGAGGGCCAATGGCGTTTACTAAGGATAAGGGCATTTTTTTCCAGATTGACTCTACAAATTGACGGGCACTACCTGGACCACTAATATCTTGATCAATATAACGCCCCTGGTTATCCAGAGTATACCAATCTAACAATACGGGCCTTGCGCCCCATTGTTGCTTGAATTTATAGGTGCCTTCACCAAAGCTAGATCTTCCAAAATCAAATAAATTACACTTTCTATCGCAGGATACTTTTAAAAGATTCCAATATAGCAACATATTCGGGGCTAGATGATTATAGCTGCGAAGTGTAGAAGCCCAGGGAATCGATACATTTTTACCACTGAATAAAAGTATTCCAGATCCGATAATTTGACTGCCTAACCAAACTCTGCCTACTAGCATATCTTCCTTAAAGAGTTTAGATATTTCCCTGAACCATTTTATTGAATGAGTGGGAGACCCAAGGTCATGCATGTTACGGGAAAAAACATAAAAGAAATCATCTATGCTATCTTTACTATTTGAAGCATCAAAAGTTAAACCGTTTTTTTCAGATTTTCGAATTTGGCTTCGTAGTTTAGACTTAAACCCCGTAAAAAGTTCATCGGAGTTTTTGGGGAGCTCTAAAAGCATGCTGACTTTTTGTGTCTTTTTCTCTTCTACATCAATTTCAGAAGCATAATTTCGACTTCGAATTTCCAACTTACGAAGATTTTTTTCATTTAAAAGCTCTATTGCATAACCTAATAAAGATTCTTTTACCTCATCGTTTATTGATAGAATACCCCCAATGTCGCAATAGGGTAGAGAGCATAAAGATAATTTATTTGATATGTCTTTAAACTTACAAAGAGGGAAAACTCCAACGATTTTATTTCCCGATTTAGCTATCAGATAAAAAAAATCATGCCCGTATGCTGATATTATTGATTTAACCCAATGCGTTTTAAGATATGGAGAACCACCAAATTTATCGACAAATTGGTTTACTAAATACTCCGATTCAGCATCAAGCAAAGAAATATCAATTTTCATATAAGAGAGAAAAAGTAAAAAAGTAAAACCAGTGAATTATAAATCATTTTCTTGATTTAATAAGCTTAGCCGGATTACCTGCCATTACTGAGTAATCCAAAACGTCTTTCGTGACAACAGACCCAGCCCCTATAATGCATTTTTTCCCAACATTTGCCATCACAAGGCTGCCATTTCCTATCCAGCTATCATCGCCAATTTCAATTTTTTCATAACTTCCTCCCTGCTGCTGTATCGGTATATCCAGATTTTCGAAATTATGTTGATTACTTCCACTCATGATATGTACTCCACTGGCTATAAGTGTATTATCACCAATTTTGCACATGCCAATATTACACTGGGGGCCAATATATACACCGGTTCCAATTTCAGTATCATGCTGGGAAAATATTGTTCCAAAGCCAATTACGCAGTTATAATCACAGTGTTTCATAGCCAACCGATAAAAACCTATACGCATAAAACTACCAAATTTTCCTGGCACAAGACAAAGCAATTGAGAAAAACTGGAGAAGCATTTTTTATCTGTAAACTTGGCTTCAAGTGAATATAAGATAAATAACGGCCACATAATTAGCATAAATATATCAGCAATTATTTTTTTGAAGTATCGCCTCATTACCGGGGAAAACGTTAGTAGTAAGACCTGAACCATTCGACAAATTTAGCGATCCCTTGCTCTACTGATGTAGCAGGCTTATAACCAAAGTCGGCTATCAGGCCAGCAACATCAGCATAAGTATCGGGTACATCGCCTGGTTGTAAGGGCAATAGTTCTTTTTCAGCCACCATACCGAGAGCATCTTCCAACGCCGCAATATAGTTTTTTAACTCTACCGGATTATTATTACCTATATTATAAACTCTCCAAGGAGCATAGCTGGTGCCGGAGTCAGGGTTATCACTACTCCAGTCAGGATTAGGCTGGGCTGGCTTATCCAGTACCCGAATTACGCCTTCAACGATATCATCGATAAAAGTGAAATCCCTCCGGTGATTACCATAATTAAATAACTGGATAGGCTTCCCCGCAACAATAGCCTTGGCAAACTTTTGTAGTGCCATATCAGGGCGATCCCAGGGGCCATATACGGTAAAAAATCTTAAGCCTGTTGTTGGAAGTTGGTATAGATGACTATAAGTATGTGCCATCAGTTCATTGGCTTTTTTGGTGGCCGCATACAGGCTGACTGGATGGTTCACATTGTCATGCACTGAGAATGGCATTTTGGTATTACTGCCATAAACGGAGCTGGATGAAGCGTAAACAAGGTGCTCGACATTATTATGTCGACAGCCCTCTAAAATATGAGCAAATCCTACCAGATTCGAATCGATGTAGGCGAGTGGGTTTTCTATGGAATAACGTACTCCAGCCTGAGCTGCAAGGTTGACTACCCGATCAGGCTTATGATTTTTGAAGAGATCCGCCACTCCTTCTCTTTCTTCAAGAGACATTCGAATGTGTGTGTAATTGGGATGGTTAGCGTGCCTTGCAAGACGAGCTTCCTTTAAAGCCGGATCATAATAATCATTATGATTGTCTATACCAACCACACTGTCCCCTCTATCCAGAAGTCTGAGCGATAAAGCCGACCCTATAAATCCTGCTGCACCTGTAACTAATACTTTCATCTTTTGCTCTTAATTAATAATTGGCAAACTTTAAGCGTGTAGAGTTTGCCTATCCAAAGTCCTGTCAAATTTTTTAATCAGTAACCGTAAAAATTATAGTTTATCCAGCTCCGTCTGAATGTCTCGTTTGAGCTCAATTGAACGTGTTTTCAAATATAGCTCAGATAGAATTGATTTAGCCTTATTTTTTTCATTATTCGCAATAAGAATACGAGCATAATTCAAACGAATATCACCAACGGTTGGTGCCAGTTGCACCGCCTTTTCAGAAAACTGAAGTGCCTTGCTATTTTCACCTGCTGCAAGATAAAGCATGGCCAGGGTATCTGTAATATAGGGGCTATCGGGGTTCAGGTTGAGTGCCTGTTCCGCATATTTGATACCCTGAGCTGGATTACTATCCTTCATTAACCAGGCCATATTATTGAGAACAACCGGATTATTTGGAGTAAGCTCATCCAGCTTTTGGTAACTGGTCTGGGCATCTGCTTTTCGACTTTCAGCTAGATAGTATTGTGCAAGCAGCATAAGTGCACGAGTATCCTTGTCATTTTTTTGCAACCACAACTCTAGCCCTGAAATTGCACTCTGTTTATCACCTGACTGCCATTGGTTAATCGCAAGGTCAACTACAACCTCTGAGTGAGGTGACTCTTCCATCAACGATTCCAGAGTATTAATTGCTCGCCCATAGTTTTTATCACCCGATGCAACCTTGGCTTTTAAAAACTGAACGTCTTTGTTATCAGGATATGTCCCGATTAGATTGTTTACGCGCTGCTTGAAGTCCTCATATTTCCCTTCCATCAGATCAAGTTTGGCCATGATCAAATTGGCACGTAGGTTATTAGGCGCTTGCTCCAGTGTACTCTGTAAGGACTCTCGCATTTTATCTGGCTGGTTATCCTGAGCATAAGCCTGTGCGAGCAAGAAATATGCCGCAGTCATTTTGGGTTGTTGTGCAATTAGTGATTTCAATAAACGTATTGAATGCTGGTTTTCCTTGAGTAATAACTTCGCCTGAGCCAGCAATAAAATTAGTCCAGCTTTCTCTTTGTCACTTTCTTTGGCATCGTTTAATAAAGTCACTGCCTGATTGGGGTTATTCTGGCGTATATATTGTGCCGCAAGACTTAACCGGGCTGACAGTATATCTTTATTCCCTTCATAAGCCTGGGTGAGCCATTTCATCATTTGTTTCTGATTACCTTCACTGGCTGCTATCAGGGCTAGCTGGTTCAAGATTTGTAGATGAGTTTTATTGTTGACTAACACTGCCTCATACAGCTCACGAGCCTTATCCAGCTTTTTCTCCTTCAGATAGATTCGTGCAAGATTACTCGAGGTAATTATATCCGCTGGAAATCTTTCAAGTGTTTTTGATAACTGTTTTTTTGCCGCGTCAATCTGGTTTTGTGCCAGATAGGTTAAAGCCACTAGATTGGCTCCCTGGGAATTATCAGGGTTCTTTTTATCGAGGGTTTGGGCAAGCTGTAATGCATCCTGATATTTTTTACCTGCCAGGTAACTCTTGAACAGTAGAAATTCTGCCTGTTTTAAATCTGGATCTAGCTCTACGGCTTTGAGTAATTCATTCTGCCCTTGCGTGAAGGTGGATTGATCATTCAGAAGAATAGCACCCAATTGCATACGGGTAGATGCTTGCTCAGGTTTTAAAACAACAGATCTTTTCAATACTTCAGTAGCCTTACTGATATTCTTTAGTTGAAGATAAGCATTTCCCTGTAGCGCGAGTAATCGATAATCTTCACCAATTTGTGCACCTAGTTTTGCAATTACAGACAGTGCATTCTCTGGCTGATCTAATTTTAGTAGGGTACTCGCATACAAAAATTGTGCGCGCTCATTACCTGGATTAGCTGAGGTGTACTGTTCCAGTAAAGTTAATGCATTCTGGTAATTTTTCTGGTTGAAATAAATTAAAGCCAGCATAAATTGTGATGGGGGATACTCAGGTGTCTTGGATAAAACTTCCTGGAAACGTGACTGTGCAATATCGAGTTTATTGGTTTGAAAAGCGATCACACCATCGGTATGCCCAACAATCGGCCAGTTGGCACCCAGCTTTTTAAGTCTATCGATATCTGACTGCGCGCCTTCATAATTTTTCAGCGCAATTCGCATTAAAGCACGTCTTACACTATCAACGTGACCATATTGCCTTAAGTCAATTGACCGGGTATATGCTTTTTCTGCAGCTTCATAATTTGATGTTTTTTGCTCTATCTCCCCTAACATGCTCCAGGCATCAGCAACACCGCCATCACGTTCAAGTAATGGGTTTAACCATTCTTTCTCCGCTGGCACATTTCCTTTTTTTGCTTCGTAAGCGGCCCAGGCCAATCGCACATCAGTGGAATTTGAATCAATTTTTTTAGCTTGATTTAATGCTGTCAGAGCCTCCTTATCATTATCTGATTTGAAATAAGCTATGGCCCTTAAAGCTAAAATATCAGCCTGTACCTGAGGGTCTTGCTGCCCCTCCACCTGAACTTCATCGATAATGTTCTGGTATTCATATGTTTGTTGATAGGCCTTACCCAGAGCAACCAGGATATCACTCGAGCCATAGCCAAGATCTCTAGCTCTTTTAAGTTCTTTTATAGCAGCCGCACTACTAAAGGTTTGCACATAGGTTTTACCTAATAACGCCCTGGCATGGGCATTTTCAGGAGCTTGCTTTACCGCGTTTTTGAATTCAATAATTGCACTTTTCCATTCCTTGTTATTATAAAACTTCTGTCCACTTTCTATATATTGCTCAACACTTTTTTGATCTCCACAGGCGCTTATAAAAATGACAAGCGAGAGAATGATATAGTGTAATA
>JBNKRV010000289.1:0-40725 GCA_050296935.1 Marinilabiliaceae bacterium
ATGAATGTCACTTATAAATACCGATTTTCTGCGTCATATTTGCTTACCATAGCCCGCTATGCTTTCGCAAACATTCCTTAAAACTCAATATTTATAAGCGATTTGAGCCATTAATTTTATATCGAACTCAGGTTATTAAGGATAAATATAAGAGCCCAATGGCATATCGAATGTGATTAAATAATGCCGGAAATTGATAAGTTGACCTAAAAAAATGGCTACTCATTACCTGAATAATCCACAAAGCACGAATTAACTTAACTGGTGTTGCAATCTACAGAGTTTTAAACTACCGCCACCAATAGCTGTACCACACGAAACCAACAATGCTATTCATGATTCACATTAATTCCAAAGCTCATTAAAACAATAGATACTTGCTGTAATATTGATGTATATTTTTGCAGGTTGGAAATTTCACAACCAAAAACAGATAATAATACTCCTGCTCCCATTGATATTGCCGGAGAAACAAAGGGCATAACAAACAGAGTCATTATTAATTCCTGAATTCATCGTGTACGTTTGTGGCTAACATCCATTATCATATCTTTTCAACAAAGATATCTACACCTCACAACCAAAATAAATGGTACATTTTACATTTGATAACTAAAGGTTATACCTGAACATATGATCAATAAATAATTTGGTGGTATGACTTTCTTGTCCCAGGCGTAATGCTATCCTGAATTTCCGGTTAATCTGAAACCCTTTAACAGATAGCTTAACAAGCTGATTCAGATACAATTCTGATGTAATTGACTTTTCTGACACAACTGCAATGCCATCAAAATCCTGAAGAAAGTTCTTAATGGATTCTGTACTGCCCAGATGTATGAGCGTATTAAGTGTATCCATCTTAACGCCATTTTTAAGTAAATGCTGCTTAATTACTTCCAGAGTACCTGAACCCTTTTCTCTTAATACAAGTGGAATTTGTTGAAAATCAGTAAGGGTAATAGTTTTATTTTTAGCATATATACTATTAGCCCCGGTCACAACAATCAGCTCATCATCTAAAAAGTTAACATATTTAATGGTTGATCTCGAAGTTTCATTTTCAACCAATGCAAAATCAATTTCGTTATTAAGCAACAATTGCTCCATCTCAAACGAATTACCATTGGTAAGAAATAGTTCTATCTTAGGATATAGCTTATGAAAAGATGCCATGATCCTGGGTAATAAATATTGCGAAATAGTTGAACTAGCTCCAATCCTTAACACACCAGAAAAGGTGTCATTTAATTTTCCTATTTCAAAATCAAGATCCTGATACTCCTGTTCTATTTTCTTTAATGAACTATAAGCCAGCTTCCCTGCCTTTGTTAAATAAATTCTATTCCCCTTACGCTCAAACAAATTGATATTCAACTTGCTTTCCAGTTCCTTAATATGTTTTGAAATTGCTGGCTGACTAATAAATAATTCTTCTGCGGCTTTTGAAAAACTCATATTTTCAGCCACACTAATAAATACTTTATCTCTATAATCCATGAATGAGGTATAATATTATAGTTTCAAAAGTAATTAAAAAGTATTAACCTGAATTCGTCATGAAAGAGTATCTAATAGTGTCTGTCCATAAAGTCAGTTGCTTGGACTATAAAGTTTAAACACAAGGCGTGTGAAAAATTCAAACCACAGTATACCAGCGTATATGAGGATTTGGATTTTGAGCAACAACGCAGTAGCTGGACTTTATAGACGAACACTAATTAAGATATTTCAGTATTAACGAGATTAGTTAATGGCATTAACCAGATCCATAAACTCCTTAAATTTATCAATCTCGGCCTGAGGTAACTTACCTGTTCCTTGAGGCATACTTCCTGAATTTACCAGATTATACATTTGACTTGCCCTATTTCTGGCATTATCAAATGAACTGTAATTACTAAGATTATTACCTGAATGATGTCCTGAATGACAGGTAATACAATTGGTTTTAATCACTGATTGCAAAGTATTATCAAAATAGTTTTCTGCGGCAACAAGAGCCTCATTATCTCCTTCCCCACTATTATTATTAATATTATTATCGTTAGGTTCCATTTCATCATTTGATGATTCTGAACACCCCATAACAGCAAAAAACAACATAGTAATAAATAAAAATTTATGCATCGTATAACAAATTTAAATTAAACAATTGACTATTTATATCGCTAAAATATTATTTAGTCGACAAATGAAGGAATCCTTACAATTATTCTTTTTATTTTTGGCAAAAAAATAAATAACGATGATACAAAGAATACAAACTATTTATTTATTACTAGCATTTGCCTTTGGTTTATCCATGTTTTTCACTAATCAAATTGAATTTGATGGGATTTATGCCTTGAATTTTAAAGGAATTCAATCAATGGAACCAAGTGAAGCATCACAAAGCATATCTACTTTAGCTTTAACTATTTTATTGGTATTGACACCATTAATCTCCTTTGTAACAATATTTCTTTATAAAAAGCGATTGATTCAAATCAGATTATGTGCGGCCAACATTGGATTGTTAATTGGGGCAACAGCCTTAATATATTATTTTGGAACTGTTGGTATGAAGCAATTACCGGCAACCGACTTAAGCTATAACGTAACCATGATGTTTCCTATTGCAGGTGCCATACTGAATTTTTTAGCTTTAAGAGCTATAGGTAAAGATGAAGCGTTGATCAGATCGATGGATAGAATCAGGTAGTTTTTAAAAATAAAATGGTCTGACAAGTGCTTGGAATAAAGCTCAACCTTTGATTTATCTGTCATAGCATTGTTTTTATTGTAACGCTATTTCAGGACTAGACAATTGAAAAAAAGAAAGAGGCTGTCATTTCATAGGCAGCCTCTTTCTTTTTTTTCAATTGTGTCAAGTCATAGATCTAACACTAATTTATCTAATGCATCACCTCCGGATAACATCAGTTCCGGATTTTCCAGCATTTTCTTCAGAGTTACCAAAAACCCTACGGAATCTTTACCATCAATAATCCTATGATCATACGATAGAGCCGTGTACATTATTGGGCGTATCTCAACCTTTCCTTCTACCGCCATTGGTCTTTCAACAATATTATGCATCCCCAGAATAGCAGATTGAGGAGGATTAATTAATGGTGTGGATAACATAGAACCGAAAACCCCTCCGTTGGTTACGGTAAAAGTTCCACCAGTCATTTCATCCAAACTAATCTTTCCTGACCTGGCCTTTTCTGCCAATGATTTTAAACTATCTTCTATTTGAGCCAGACTCATTGATTCTGTATTCCTGATAACCGGAACCATTAGTCCTTTAGGTGTTTGAACAGCTACTGAAACATCAACGTAGCTGGGAGTGACTATTTCTTCACCATCAATCTGGGAATTGACCATCGGGTGTTTTTGCATGGCTAATGCCGAAGCCTTGATAAAAAAGGACATAAACCCGAGTTTAACGCCATGTTTCTCTACAAAAGAACTTTGATACTTCTTGCGCATAGCCATAATATTGCTCATATCTACTTCGTTGAAAGTAGTAAGCATAGCTGTTTCATTTTTCACAGCTACCAGGCGGGCACTTAGTTTCTTCCTCAGCGAACTCATTTTCTGACGGGCCAATTCTCTTTCCCGGGGTTCTGAAACTAATCCTGAAGGTACTGAACCTCCTGATTCTGCTCCCCCTTGCTCTTTTATTGATTGAATATCTTTTTTAGAAATTCGGTGTAATCCATTAATCACATCATCAATGGTCCATCCTTCCTCATCCATAAGGTTTTTAGCAACCGGAGAAATTTTCACTTTCTCAAAAGCTTTATCAGTCTCTTTTTTGGGTGCAGCCTTAGGTTTAGATGATTCTTCATTCTTTTTATCTGGAGCAGCTTCTGTTTCTTTTACTTCCGGGGTTACCTCTTCCGGAGCAACTGAAGTATCAATAGTACAAGCCACCTCACCAACAGCAATACTTTCTCCAGCTTCTGCCAGAATTTTAATTTTACCTGCTTTATCAGCATTAAGGGCCAACGTGGCTTTATCAGATTCTATTTCAGCCAATTCCTGATCCTTGGTTACAACGTCTCCATCTTCAACTAACCAACTGGCAATTTCTACTTCTGTAATAGATTCTCCCGGCGAGGGAACTTTTATTTCGATTATCATATGACTTATGTTTTTATATAGAGAACCTTGATTTTTTTGAAAAATATCTGTGTTGTTTTAAAATCTCTTTTCGATCTTTACCATTAACACATTGCAAACCACAATAATCAAGCTTTAGTTCACATTGACATTTCCTGAATATTTTATCTACAATCTCTTTTTGACCAACCATGTGAAGACCATTTAATCCGGTTGCCGGACTACCACTTGCCAAACGTGCAACTGGTATTAAACTTACGCCTTTAAACATACCTCGAATATACTTC
Organism: Marinilabiliaceae bacterium; assembly: GCA_050296935.1. GTDB lineage: Bacteria > Bacteroidota > Bacteroidia > Bacteroidales > Marinilabiliaceae > Saccharicrinis. The sequence goes on from JBNKRV010000289.1 coordinate 4,401, forward strand.
CAGGCTCCCATATTTTCAGGTTCTTCCTGCACCCACAAATGTAAAATCGCATTTGAATACTTACTAACTATTGCATCCAATTGATCTTTTGGGAAAGGGTGTAGCTGTTCAATCCTGATTAAAGCTATATCTGTGGCATTAAGCTCTTCTTTTCGTGCAAGTAAATCGTAATATACTTTCCCGGAACTAAAAACCACTCTTTTTACGGTATCTACCTTAACATTATCATCATCTACAACCTCTTGAAACCTACCTTCAGCCAACTCAGAAAGTTTTGAAGTACACTTAGGGTGACGAAGTAAACTTTTTGGTGTAAACACCACTAAAGGTACCCGGACATCTCTTTTTACCTGCCTGCGAAGTAAATGAAAGAAGTTGGCAGGAGAAGTACAGTTTACTATCTGCATATTATTATTGGCTGCAAGTGATAAAAACCTTTCAATACGAGCACTGGAATGTTCTGGTCCTTGCCCTTCAAAACCATGAGGCAGAAACAAAACCAACCCATTTAATAATCCCCATTTTTCTTCTGCTGAACTAATGTACTGATCAACAATCACCTGAGCTACATTATAAAAATCTCCAAACTGAGCTTCCCATATGGTTAAAGCATTAGGCGTTGCCAAAGCATACCCGTATTCGAATCCCATCACCCCATACTCTGAAAGCAGGGAATTGTACACTTCAAATGAGGCCTGATTTTCATTAAGATGTTTTAATGGGAAATATAATTCTTCAGAATCCTCTATGACCAATCCGGCATGTCTGTGAGCAAAAGTACCCCGAACACAATCCTGTCCGCTTAACCTTACTCCATGGCCCTCTGTTACCAGCGTAGCATATGCCAGCAACTCACCCATAGCCCAGTCAAGCTTATCATGCTCAACCATTTTTTTACGGTCATCCATAATCTTCCTTACCTTTCGGAAAAAAGACAAATCATCAGGAAGATCGGTTAATTTATCACTTAATTCAAGCAATTTAGTTTTAGAAACGCCCGTCTCCATTGATGAAACAAAATCCTTTGGCTCTGCATATCTAAAATCGACCCAATCATCTTCTAAAAAACGTTGAATAATCACCTTATCAATCTTGGTGGATTCTTCCAGTTTGTTTTCCAGAAAATCATCAAAACCATTTTGCAAAGCTTTTATCTGATCCTGACTATATACATTTTGCTCAATCAGTCTTTGTCCATATAAATCCCTTGGATTAGGATGTTTTGAGATGGCTTTGTATAATAAGGGTTGTGTAAATCGAGGTTCATCTCCTTCATTATGTCCATACTTTCTGTAAGAGAGTACATCAATAAAAACATCTGCATTAAACTTCTGCCTGAATTCTACGGCTAATTCCAGCGCATAAACCATCGCCTCTGCATCGTCTCCATTTACATGAAATACAGGGCTACGCGTTACCTTACCCACATCGGTACAATAAGTACTGGAACGTGCATCCAGATAATTGGTAGTAAATCCAACCTGATTATTAATAACAATATGAATGGTTCCTCCGGTTTTGTAGCCTTTTAGCTGACTCATTTGGATAACTTCATACACTACTCCTTGTCCTGCAATTGCTGCATCACCATGAATAATAACAGGTACGGCTTTATTATAATCGTGATCGTATTTATTTTCAATTTTTGCACGGACAATACCTTCTATAATCGGACCAACCGTTTCCAGGTGCGATGGATTCGGGGCAAGATTAACTCTCACCTCATTTCCTGATTCAGTAACAATATCATTTTGATATCCCAGATGATATTTTACATCACCCAATGAAATTCCTTCTGCATATTCATCTCCAACAAACTCTTTGAAGATATTATCATAAGGTTTTCTTAGAATATTGGCTAATACATTAAGACGACCTCTGTGAGCCATTCCAATCATGACTTCTTTAACGCCAAGCTCAGCACCTTTATTGATGATGGCATGCAATCCGGGAATAATTACCTCACATCCTTCCAGTGAGAATCTTTTTTGTCCAACAAACTTCTTATGAATAAATCCTTCAAATCCGGCAGCAACACTTAACTGGTCATAAATTGACTTTTTCTTGTCTACAGAAAATGAAGGCGTATTTTGAACCGCTTCCATTTTTCGCTTTAGCCAGGCAACAACATCCGGATGTCTGATATATAAATATTCGACTCCGACAGATTCACAATATGTTTTCTGGAGATGGTTAATGATATCTTTCAATTTGGCTTTCCCCAGACCTAAATCTTTACCCGCTTCAAATTCCGTTTCCAGATCCGACTTTTCCAAGCCAAATGTATCAATATCTAATGATGGAAAATACTGACGCCGTGAACGCACAGGGTTTGTCTTGGTAAATAAATGTCCTCGTTGACGGTAACCATGAATCAGGTTAACCACATTAAATTCCTTTCCTACTACACCTTGAGTAGATGTTTCATAATTCTTTCTGGCAAAATCAAAACCTTTAAAAAACAATTGGTAACTTTTATCTACCGACTCAGGATCTTCCAGATAACTTTGATAAAGTTTCTCAATTGCTTCAATTTCACTATTCCCAATAAATGAAAATTCTTCCATAGATTATTTTCTTACGCGAGATATACTAATTGTAGACTTCTTAATTATATGTAAAGTGCAAGATATTAAAATACACTAAATGCTCATTGTATTTAATTCAAAAATATTCAATACAATTTAACTGTAGTATTTTTTTTCATTACACAATCATGTAGTGTAATGCTTTTTCTATATTAGAATTGATGTTAAGTTACCATTTGTTCCGATCTTGTTTTCGTATTGTAACACTTCGTTTCAAAGATGTAATGCATATATCCGGGTTTAATTTTAATTTTGCCATCAACTGAATAAACAAAACTGACAAATAATTTTAGCTATCAAAAGTTAAAGTTATTGAAAATTGAATACTTTAAAATGACATCAAGCATTATATGAACAATTTTTTACAACATCTGGCAATATATTATTATAATAAGTATCAAACCAATATCTCTGATTTTTGTTTTGTTTTCCCTGGCAGAAGGGCTGGACTTTTTTTTCAGCAGCACCTCAGCCAACTAATCAACAAACCACTATGGTCTCCTAAAACAATAACAATCAACGAGTTCATACAGGATTTTACCAATTATCAAATTGCAGACAAAATCACATTAGTTTTTGAATTATTTCAGGTTTATGAACAAATTTACCAATCAGGAACCAGCTTTGATGAGTTTTTACCCTGGGGAGAAATCATTTTAAATGATTTTGATGATATTGACAAATATGAAGCGGATGCCAACCAGGTATATTCAAACCTTCTGTCTATTAAAGAGATGGAAAACGATTATAGCTTCTTATCTGATGAACAGGTAAAAACGATCAGAAGTTTCTGGCATAGTTTTAATCCCGATAAATTATCTGATCATCAACACGAATTTATAAAAGTATGGAGCAGATTATATGAGGTATATGAAGCTTTCAATCAACGATTGAAAGAAAAAAACATGACATACGAAGGTGCTGTTTATCGCACAATTTCTAACGACCTAAAAAATAAAAAACCTATAAATATCAAGTATCCAAAGATTGTATTTGTAGCTTTTAACGCACTGAACAATTGCGAAAAAAGAATATTTAACCACCTGATGATAAGCAATAAAGCTGATTTCATTTGGGATACACCCTTGTGGTTACATGCTGAAAAAAATGCCAAATACAATTCTTTTGAATCCCCAAAGGCGCATGAGGCGATTCGCTTTATGAGCGAAAATTTAAACCACTTTCCTTCTCCACGCGACTGGCACTTTCCGGTTAATGAAAACTTGCCTGATATAAAAATCACTTCTGTAGCAAGTGATACTGCACAGACTCAGATTGTGAATCAGTTTCTTGAGGAGAATGGTGCTGATAAATCTGACACTAATAAAAAGGATGAATTATCCTCTGCTTTAAAAAATGCCGTTATTCTTACTGATGAAACCTTGTTGTTACCTGTTTTACATGCCATCCCAAAGAGCAGCGAAAAAGTTAATATCACAATGGGGTACCCCATAAAAAACACTCCTGCCTATGGTTTTTTGGAACTTATTTTTGATTTGCAGAAGAATTGCAGAAAGACAAAAGCAGGTAAAACCTGGTTATATTTCAGAAATGTGCTTCCCATATTAACTCATCAGTATATTGAATCTCTGGATTCTCAATTACACGCTGAAATTGCCCGATCTATTACCAAACAAAACAAAACCTATATTGAGGCCAATGAATTAGGAAAGAGTAAACTACTTTCATCAATATTTAAACACATTGATAACAGTAGTGATTTTTCAGAATACCTGATTCAATTGCTACATCTTATATACCAAGAACTTAATCAACAGAAAAACGAAAGTCCGGTTATTGAAAAAGAATTCATTTACCAACTATACCTCACCGTTACCCAACTCTCTGATTTAATAAAAAAACTTGAGGTTGACATTCAGATTGAAACATGGATTAAATTATTTAAACGGGCTGCTGAATTAAAAAGCATTCCTTTTAGCGGGGAACCATTAAAAGGACTACAGTTAATGGGTATACTTGAAACCAGGGCTTTAGATTTTGAAAACCTGATTATACTAAATATGAATGAAGGTATTTTTCCGCAAACAGGTGCAACCAACTCTTTAATTCCTTATAATCTTAGAAGTGCATTTTTACTTCCTACAATTGAACATCAGGATTCTATATTTGCATACTATTTCTACAGACTGATTCATCGCGCAAAAAAAGTACAATTACTATACAACTCCTCTGCACAGGGAATGCAGACCGGGGAAATGAGTAGATTTCTATTTCAACTTAAATATGAATATCCAAAAACAAAGCTTTCATTTTCAACTGCTGTTGATCATGTTAACATCAGCACTCCAAAAATATATCATGTAGAAAAAGATGAAAGAATAATGCAGATTCTTTCAGGGTATTTAAATAATGGAGACAAAAAGCTATCTCCCAGTGCTTTAAGTACATACTTTGAATGCCCTATTCGCTTTTATTATAAATATGTACTCAAGGTTTCGGAGCCTGATGAAATTACAGAAGAAATTGATCCCAGAATCTTCGGAACACTTTTTCATGAAACCCTTGAAGAAATATATCAGAAATTCATTAATAAAGAGGTTTATCCTGAGGATATTCAAGCGGTTATTGATGATAAAAAAAGTATTAACAATGCACTGCAGACCAGCTTTAACAAATACTTTAATCAACAACTAAACCAGAACGATTTTATTGACATACAGGGTAAAAACGTATTGATTTATGATATTATACTTAAGTATATATTTGAATTTCTGGCTGTAGAAAAAAAACATGCACCATTTCATTTAATTGGATTGGAAAAAGAAGTTATATCTCACATCAGAATAAATACTGATCAGAAAGTAAATATTGGTGGTACTATTGACCGACTTGATGAAAAAGAAGGTAATATTAGGGTAATTGATTATAAAACCGGTTCCGGAGATGACTTTTTTGGTGATATAGAAGAACTGTTTATGCAAACCAAACACAAAACGAAAAAAGCCATATTTCAAACCTTACTATATAGCTACATATTAAACAGTGCCGATAACTCCAACAAAAACTACTACCCGGGTGTTGTTTGGGTTAAAAAAATATTTACATCACCCGATTATACACTTAAAAAAGGAACCAGAACAAAAAATGACCCGTTAATACTTAAAAATGTTGAAGATGAATATTTAAGTGAGCTGACTCTTCACCTCAATGAATTGTTCAACCCTGAAATTCCTTTTAAACAAACCGAATATGAAGATAATTGTAAGGTATGTAATTACAAAAGCATTTGCAGAAAACAGTAGGCAGTCTTCAGTCAACAGTAGGCAGTAAGCAGTTTCATCTCTCATGGAAATTGAGCGTTACAACATTTTAAATAACTGTATATAAACAGCTTAAAGCAGACATTTATTATTCTCATACTGGAATCTGAGGACTGGAGACTGAGAACTGATGACCGGAGACATTCTATTTCAATAAATCCGGTCTTCTTTCTTTAGTTCTTTTATAAGCCTGCTCTTCTTTCCAGGCTTCAATTTTTTTGCCATCACCGGAAAGTAATATATCCGGTACTTTCCATCCCTTATAATCTGCCGGACGGGTATAAACCGGTGGCGCTAAAAGATTATCCTGAAATGAGTCTGTTAAAGCTGAAGTTTCATCCGAAATAACCCCGGGAATTAACCTGATAACAGAATCAACAATTACTGCTGCTGCCAACTCTCCTCCAGTTAATACATAATCTCCGATAGAAATTTCACGAGTTATAAAATGATCTCTGACCCGCTGATCAACACCCTTATAATGACCACATAAAATAATGATATTTCCTTTTAACGATAATTGGTTAGCTATGCTCTGATTTAAGGTTTCTCCATCAGGAGTCACATAAATTATCTCATCATATTCCCTTTGTGATTGCAATTTTTCAATTAATAAAGCAATGGGTTCAATTTGCATAACCATACCTGCTCCTCCACTAAATGCATAATCATCTACTTTTTTATGCTTATTAGTAGAGTAATCCCTGATATTATGACATACCAATTCTACTCTAGCTTTCTCTTGTGCCCTTTTAATAATAGATTCACTAAAAGGCCCCTGAAACATCTCTGGAAACAACGTTAATATATCAATTCGCATCAGTTCAATTTTGGCACAAATATAACACTTTAGAAGGCTTAGAAAAATCAAAGATTAGAATCTGATTCAACTCAATTATTAATTTTTTAATAATAATAATTGCTTCACCCGAATAAAAAACGAGATCATTCAAAACTTCACCAGCACACCCCTATCTATCTATCATACTACACATTAAGAAGTTCCTGTAATCTAATAAAACAACAATATCAAAAACATTATCTGGATTATGGATTATATTTCAGGTATTTTCATAAATATTGTATTGATGATATACCCTAAAAAAATTTGACTTTTTAAGTATATATAATATATTCGTACAATAATACTAATAGGAAGATAATATTTTTTTACACTTTGTAAAGAACAAATTGAACCACGAACTTTTATGCTGATGGAAGCAAATGATCTAAACAAATCCGGAGAAGAGAAGAAAGATTTGAATCTTTCAAATTCTCCTGAAAATGAGAAAAGTACTCAAGTAGAATCAACTACTGACGAAAACAATGAGTCTAAGCAAAGTATAGATGATTCCGAAAAGAAACCTGAATCTGTACCTGAAATTAATAATGAAAAAACAGACTCTCCTGATAATGATGAATCAAATCCTGAATCTGAATCATCAGATCAAGATCAAAAAAGTGAGAACAAGCAGGAGGATGTGAAAGAAGACAAACCTGCATTTGAAAAAATTGATCTTACGGGATTAAGTCGTGAAAAATTAGCTGAAAGACTTAAATACATTTGCAAAAATTTTGAAGTGACCGACATTAAAGATGAAGTTGATGAAATCAAGTCTCATTTTTACAAGTCACTGAATGAAGAAATAGAAGAATTAAAGAAGAGATTTATTGATTCCGGAGAACTTGAAGAGAACTTTGCGCCTCCGGTTGATGCTTTAGAGATTGAGGTAAAAGAAATTTTACAAGACTTTAAACATCGCAAATCTAAATTCATTAAGAATATAGAGGAAGAAAAAGAAAGTAATCTGATTGCGAAAAATGAAGTTATTGAGGCCATAAAAAATCTGGTAAACAGACAAGAGTCTCTGAACGAAACATTTAACGAATTCAGATCGTTACAACAACGGTTTCATGAAATTGGACCTATTCCTCAGAGTAAAGTAAGAGATACCTGGGATACTTACAATTTACATATTGAAAACTTTTACAATTATGTAAAAATAAACAAAGAACTCAGAGATTTGGATTTGAAAAAAAATCTGGAACTTAAGCTTGACCTTTGTGAAAAAGCGGAGAAGTTAATAGACGAATCTATTGTGGTAAATAGTTTTAAAACTTTGCAGAAATACCACGACAGATGGAGAGAAATAGGTCCTGTACCTCGTGAAAAGAAAGATGAGATCTGGGAACGTTTTAAAGCGGCAACCACCATTATTAATCAGAAACATCAGGCTTATTTCGAAGGACTAAAAGAGCAGTTAAAGGAAAATCTTATACTAAAAACAGAACTTTGCGAAAAGGCTGAATTAATTCTTCAGGAAGAAGCTCACTCGCCTAAAGAATGGGAAGCTAAAAGTAAAAAGCTTATCGAGCTGCAGCAAACATGGAAAACCATTGGCTTTGCTCCTAAAAAAGATAACAATGCTATTTATGAAAGATTCAGATCGGCATGCGATAAATTTTTTGAAGGCAAGAGAGATTTTTTTAAAGAGTACAAGCATCAGCAACAAGAGAATCTGAATAAAAAAACAGCTCTCTGTGAAAAAGCTGAAGAAATGAAAGAGAGTACCGACTGGAAGAAAACTACTGATGAATATATCAGAATTCAGAAAGAGTGGAAATTAATTGGTCCTGTACCTCGCAGACAATCTGATGCCATATGGCACCGGTTCAGAAAAGCTTGTGATGCGTTTTTTGATAAGAAATCAAAATTCTTTAACAAGATAGATGAGTCACAGGATGAAAATCTGAAAAAGAAACAGGAGCTTATTGAAGAGGTCAAGGCTTTTAAAAACGTAAAAGATAACGAAGATACCTTTAATCAACTACAGGATTTTCAACGTAGGTTTTCTGAAATTGGTCACGTTCCTTTTAAAGAGAAAGATAACATCAATCAGGAGTTTAGAAATGAAATCAACAAGCATTTTGACAGTCTGAACATGGATGAATACCATAAAAATGTTCAAAAGTACAGAAACAGGCTTGAAAATATCAAAAACTCTAATCATCAGGATGACAAGATTTCTCAAGAAAGACATAAACTGATTACAAAACTTAAACAACTTGAATCTGACATCATTGTTTGGGAAAACAACATTGGTTTCTTTGCAAAAAGTAAAAGTTCGGAGTCGCTAATCAAAGACTTTAAGCATAAAATTGAAAACGGGAAAAGAAACATAAAACTTCTCCAGGAAAAAATTGACATGCTTGACAGTATGGATGAATAAAATATATACTTATCTGTATAATTTGAAGATGATTTGTATATTTGCAAATCATCTTTTTTATTGCATTGAACAAACATGAGAATACTTTGGTTATTTAATTGCTTAATGCTAATTTTGAAAAGAACAAAATAAAATCACAGTGTTTCTAGTCGGAGTTTTTTCAACACATATTACCTATATCATTCTAGCTTTGGTGTATATCTTTGGCTTTGGCTCATATGCCTGAAACCAAAAAAAACAATACACTACTGAATTAGCCAATTGTGATAAAGTAATTATGGCAGAAGAAAAGCAATCTATTCTCCACTCTGAAACAACATACTACTATTTTGCCGACTGTAGTGAATATGAAAAAAGCACCACTCAAAGGTTAAAGCCCGGATTTTATTTTAAGAAATATAACCAAACAAAATACAAGCTCTTTGATACCAGAGAGTGGACAAGTTATAATTCTTCTCTACCTAATACAACTCGCCCTTCCCCTGTTTTTTCCTAATATTTTTGTCAGTATTAATTGACTTTTGCTACTATTATTTAGCTAAAGAATTTACACACAATAAATAATCGTCTAAAACATATCACATATGTTAGGTGTATTGGGAATAAACCACAAAACCGCTTCATTAAATATCAGGGATAAATTCGCCATTCCATGCGATGATATCATTCCCCTTTCAGAGAGTTTTTTACAAATAAATGAAATAACCGGTGTTGTTGTTGTTGCTACTTGCAACAGAACCGAAGTATATTATTCTAAGGAACAAAACTCGGAAGGTACTATGGAAAAATTACTCGCCAAACTTCATTCATTTTTTAAAATAGATGAAGATTACAGCGAAAATTTTTACCACAAGAAAAATGCTGAAGCTATTAATCATTTATTTAAAGTAACCTCAGGTGTTGACTCAATGGTTATTGGCGAAAACCAAATTGTTAATCAAATTAAGAAAGCATATATCTTTTGTACGGAAGCAAACCTTACGGATGCGATCTTAATGCGGTTATTCCAGAAATCATTCGAATGCAGTAAAAGAGTGCGAACAGAAACATCCATACAACAAGGTGCTACTTCTATTGGCTATGTAGCTATTGATATGTGTGAAAAGATATTCAAAACTCTTAAAAATAGAAATATTCTCATAATAGGAACCGGAGAAACTGGTCAATTAGCCTTAAGAGATCTGAAGAAAAGAGGGGTAACAAACATTTCAATAACAAACCGAACGGATGAAAAAACCCTTGAAGTAGCTAAAAGCAAAAATGTAAATCCAATCCTTTTTAATAATTATAAAGATCATTTACATCAGTTTGATGTAATTATTACTGCTACCAATGCCGGTCAGTATTTAATTACAAAAAGTGATATTGAAAAGAGCTTTAAAAATACAAAGCCTCACAAACAACTTTTCATCGACCTGTCAGTTCCAAGAAACATAGATATTGAGACATCAAAACTTACTAACGCTCAATTAATTTGTGTAGACGACCTTCAGAAAATCCTTGACGATCACAAAGAAATGCGTGAACAAAGTATTGATACCGCTACGGTTATCATAGATAGTCTGGTTGAGGAATCATTAACATGGTTAAATAGCAGATCGTTACGTCCTGTGATTAAAACAATCACATCGAACTTACAGCAATTAAGTCAAAAAGAACTTACTGAATATCATAAAAATATGGATTCAGACACTGTTAAACAAATTGATAAGTATACAGGGTTGCTGACTCAGAAAATGATTCGCTCATTAATCAAAAACTTAAAGATTGCAACTCATAATGGTAGTTCTATTGACTCTCTTGAGGTAATCAATCAATTATTCAATTTTGATAATATAGATGACGATTCTATCCTTTAGCTAACATTTTCATCATTATTTAATTTTTTATAAGGCTAACAATATAAAATCATCAAAATCCTTATAAACAAACTGCTGTAAACATATGTATCCCAACAAAATAACAATTGGAACCAGAGGTAGCAACCTGGCTTTATATCAAGCCAATAAGGTAAAGTCTGAAATTGAAGAAACAAATTCATCAATAAAGGTTGAGATCAAAATCATTAAAACAAAGGGAGACAAAATACTTGATGTTGCCTTGTCTAAAATCGGAGATAAAGGCCTATTTACCAAAGAACTTGAGGTAGCCTTATTAAATAAAGAAATTGATATGGCAGTTCATAGCCTGAAAGATATTCCAACAGAATTACCATCTGAATTTTGCATTGGAGCTATTCTTGAAAGAGCTGATTTCAGAGATGCATTGGTCAGCAGGAATGGAGAAAAACTAAATGAACTTACACCACAACATAAAATTGCTACATCAAGTCTTCGTCGTATTGCAGGATTAAAAAAAGTGAATCCACAATTTAATATTATCGACATCAGGGGCAATGTAAATACGCGACTTCAGAAAATGAAGGATGGGTATTGTGATGCTATGATTATGGCAAGTGCCGGATTAAAAAGATTAGAACTGGATAATTACATCACCGAAATACTGGAACCTTCCGGTTTTATTCCTGCGGTAGCTCAGGGTGCCATCGCTGTTGAAACCTTGTCTGACAATACCGCATTAAATTCTTTTCTACAAAAGATTAATCATCAGCAAACACAAAACGAAGTTACTGCAGAAAGAGCTTTCATGAAAACACTTATGGGAGGATGCCAGGTGCCGGTTGGAGCATATAGCAACACAAGTAAGGGCATCATTACACTTACCGGATTTGTTGCATCCCTTGATGGAATAACTTATTTAAAAGATTCTGTATCCGGAAGTATAAATGAAGCCTCGATTTTAGGTGAAGAGTTGGCCAAGCAATTAATAGCATTGGGTGCAAACGAAATCCTAAACCAAATCAGAAACAAATAATACTGGATTAATGACAAAGTTTTTAAACGGTAAGGTATTCATTTCAACAAGACCCAAGGGCAAAACCAGAGACCTGGAAGAAATGATTCAACAAGAGGGAGGGATTTTATACGAACTTCCAATGATTGAATTAATTGAAAACAATAATCAAGCTGAAATCGAATCTATTATTGCAAACCTTAAAAACTACACACATATATTTTTCACCAGTAGTAACGCCTTTCATTTTTTCAATGCTCAAATTAAAAGAATCCCGGATTATCAAAATTTACTAAGCCAAACAAAAATTGCTTCAATAGGCTATAAAACCACGGAATTAATCAAATCGCAAGGCTACCACATTGAATTTGACGCACAAGCAAAAACAGGCAACGAATTTATTCAGAAGGTAAAATCTCATTTAGCAGATAAAAAAGTAAACGCATTATGGCCAACCGGAGATTTATCACCCAATAATTTACCCGAAGATCTGACACCTCAATTTAATGTAAAAAGACTGGATATCTACAAAAATAAAATTCCTAAATCATTTGATTCTAAAGTAGTATCATTAATTACTCATGATAATTATGATATGATAGTTGCTGCCAGTCCATCTGCTGTAAAAAACCTCCATTCTCTTGTTCAAACAAAAGAATTAAAATTGGTTTGCATAGGACAAACTACAGCAAATATGGCCATAAATAGTGGAATTTCTCCTTTAGCGGTGGCCAGTGAACCAAATGCATTGGGTATATTTAATGCAATTTTGCAATATTATTCAAACAACCTATTCACAAAATAAAAATCATTAATATGGCATTTCCAACTACAAGACTAAGAAGATTAAGACAATCTGAGGTTACCCGGAATATAATAAGAGAAACTCAATTAACGAGAAACGACTTAATTATGCCGTTGTTTGTACGTCCGGGTAAAGGCATACAAAATCCAATTCAATCCATGCCTGGTAACTTTCAACTTTCGGTTGATCTATTAGTAGAAAAATGCAAAGAATTATATAACAAAGGCGTACAATCGGTTTTACTTTTTGGCATTCCTGAACACAAAGACGAGCATGGACTGGTAGCTTGTGAAGAATCCGGTATTGTTCAACAAGCCACCAGAGCCATAAAAAAAGAAGTACCTGGATTATTTGTTATTGCAGACGTTTGCAATTGCGAATACACCACTCACGGACATTGCGGAACTATCATCAATGGTGATGTAGATAATGATTCTACGCTGATAACTCTTGGTAAACAATCTGTATCATTAGCTCAGGCTGGTGTAGATATGATTGCACCCAGTGACATGATGGATGGTCGTGTTGGGCATATCAGAAAGGTTCTGGATGAAAATAATTTTACTAACATGCCTATAATGGCTTACTCTGCAAAATATGCATCCGCATTTTACGGCCCTTTCCGCGATGCTGCAGAAAGCGCACCTCAATTTGGAAACAGAGCTACTTATCAAATGGATCCGGCCAATAGTAATGAGGCAATCCGAGAAGTAGAACTGGACATTTTTGAAGGAGCCGACATTGTTATGGTAAAACCAGCTTTAAGTTATTTAGATATTATTCAGCGTGTTAAGGACACTTTTAACATTCCGATTGCTGCATATAATGTTAGTGGTGAATTTTCAATGGTTAAAGCTGCTGCTGAAAAAGGTTGGATTGATGAAAACAGAATTACACTGGAAATATTAACATCCATAAAGCGAGCCGGATCTGATGTAATTATATCCTACCATACTCAAGATGTGATTGAACAATTATAACAACAACAGCTAAATAATTGTCAAAAGTATAAAGAACAAGTATGTGTTAGCTTCATTTATGAATTTAATATTTAGGGAGCTAAAAATCATACTTCATAACAAATAAACGAATGAATACACAAAATAGCAAACAAGCATACCAACAAGCAATAAAACATATTCCCGGAGGTGTAAATTCTCCGGTAAGAGCATTTAAATCAGTAGGTGGTGATCCATTATTTATTCAAAGTGCCAAAGGTTCTAAAATCACCGACATAGACAATAATGAGTTCATTGATTATGTAGCATCATGGGGGCCAATGATCTTAGGTCATTCTCACCCTGATGTGATTGAAGCACTTCATCAAACAGCTCTCCTTGGAACCAGTTTTGGTGCACCTACCCTTATGGAAACAGAAATGGCTGACCTTATTTGCCAGATGATTCCTTCCATTGAAAGTGTACGTATGGTTAACTCAGGTACAGAAGCCACCATGAGTGCATTGCGATTGGCAAGAGGATATACCAAAAGAGATTTAGTTATTAAGTTCGAAGGTTGTTATCATGGACATGGAGATAGTTTTTTAATTAATGCCGGATCCGGAGCATTAACACTGGGTACACCAAACTCGCCGGGTATTACTAAAGGAACTGCCCAAGATACTCTAACAGCTACATACAATGATCTGGATTCTGTTCAAAGTCTCTTTAATGAGTTTAAAGACCAAATTGCAGCTGTTATTTTAGAGCCTGTTACCGGCAATATGGGGGTAGTAAAACCAACCAATGAATTTATAACCGGTGTAAGAAGGTTATGTACCAACAATGGAACCTTACTTATTTTTGATGAAGTAATGACAGGATTCAGAGTTGCTAAAGGAGGAGCACAAGAAGTGTTAGGAATTACTCCGGACCTTACAACATTGGGGAAAATAATAGGCGGAGGTTTACCTGTTGGAGCTTATGGTGGAAAAAAAGAAATCATGGATCATTTAGCTCCAAACGGCCCTGTTTATCAAGCAGGTACCCTATCTGGGAATCCGATGGCGATGGCTGCCGGGTTAACGACACTGAAAATCCTTAACAACACTAAAGATTTCTATCTACAACTTGAACAAAAAGCAGCCTTTTTAACAGATGGTCTGCAAAACAATCTGGACAAACTAAGCTTCCCGGGTGTTATCAATAGAGTGGGATCCATGTTTACATTGTTTTTTACTCAGGAACAAGAGGTTAATAATTTTTCCGATGTAATGAAATGTGATACAGAAGTATTCTCCAACTACTTTAAATTATCATTAGAGAGTGGGATTTACACTGCTCCGTCACAATTTGAAGCAGGCTTTATATCCATTGCACATTCAACAGCAGATTTGCAAAAAACAATTGATAGCAATTTCAAGGCTCTACAACAACTGAAGAAATAGATATTTATGAATAACTCCATATTATTAGAAACTCTGGCCGGTGAAAAAACGGAAAGGCCTCCTTTTTGGTTCATGAGGCAAGCCGGTAGAGTATTACCATCCTATATGAAATTAAAAGAGAAGTATTCTTTTTGGGAGATGATGCAAAATCCTGAATTGGGTGCTCAGGTTACGCTTCTGCCTGTAGACGATTTAGGTGTTGATGCAGCCATTCTTTTTTCAGATATATTAGTAATACCATATGCTATGGGAATGGGACTGGATTTCACGGATCGGGGTCCGGAATTTGAAGTTCCACTTTCAGAAAGAAAGGATCCGTTATCTTCGTTAAATCCAACGCCTGAAAAATTAAATTATATATACGAAGTCATTAAGAAAATTGTAGAAAAAAAACCTGCAAATATACCTCTGATAGGGTTCTGTGGCGCTCCTTTAACTGTACTTTGTTATATGCTCGAGGGTATTGGAAGAAGTAAAGACTTTCCAATCACACTAAAATACATCTATCAAAATAAAGAAACCATTAAAAAACTGGTTGAGGCCATAACAGACCTGTCTGTTATATATGCCAAAGGGCAAATTACAAATGGCATTCAGGTATTTCAACTATTCGAAACACATGCAGGATTAATTCCTTTTGATCTATATAAAGAATTATTCTTTCCAGCCATAAAAAAAATTGCCTCAGCCGTGCGTGAAGAAGGCATCCCATTTATTTATTTCCCGAAAGATTTAGGTTCCGGCATTCAATATGTAACTCCGGATATGTGTGATTATTTAAGTATTGATTGGCAAACACCTATTGAAACCGCCAGAAGAATGGTAGATGAAAACATTGGTTTACAAGGTAATATTGACCCAAGGTTGTTGTATGCAGATCAAACAACAATTGAGAAATCGTTAAATAAATACATTGATTTTGGCAGCAAAAATCAAAACTGGATTATCAATCTGGGTCATGGTTTTCTACCAGACATACCTTATGAAAATGCTAAATTCTTAGCTGATTGGATCAAACAAGCAGACTGGAAAAGATCATAAAAGGATATATACTCAATAATATTTCATACCGGCGAGAAAAAATGTTAGAAAAATTAAAGGAGAGATGGGGATTAAAACATAATTATGAGGTTTTCGTAATTTTATTGGTATTCTCAATTACAGGAAGTGCAGCAATGATGGTGCGAAAACTTGTATTTAATCTTTTGGATATTGGTGTAGAAACTTCAATGTGGATAAAAGTTCCAATGTACATTTTAACCATACTTCCTTCATATCAGATATTACTATTGGTTATAGGAACACTACTTGGCCAGCACAAGTTCTTTTACAATTTCCAAAAGAAAAGTATTGGTCGCTTTTTTAAAAAAAGAACAAAAAACAGTCAGTTATAAAGACATCATTTTCCTAAAATTTCATTCATTATGAATAAATCAGATAAAATAGCATCATTATACAGAGATCTTCAACAAAAAATGTGCAGACAACTGGAAATTGGCGATGGGAAAGCTGAATTTCAAGAAATTCCGTGGACTAAAGATATTGGTTCTGGTGTAACTTGCGTAATGAAAGAAGGATCTGTAATCGAAAAAGCAGGTTTAAACTTTTCGCATGTCCGAGGGGATTTCTCTCCGAAAATGGAGAGCATTCTCGGGATGAAAGCTAATAAATTTGCAGCAACGGGAATCTCCTCTATTATACATCCTAATAACCCGTTTATTCCAATCATACATATGAATGTACGTTTTTTTGAACTGGACAACGGAACATCCTGGTTTGGAGGAGGAATAGATCTTACCCCCCATTATATACAGAAGGAAGAGGCTAAATGGTTTCATAAAATTCTTTTTGATATTTGTAATAAATACGATACATCCTATTATCCAGAATACAAAAAATGGGCTGATAATTACTTCTTTTTGAGTCATAGAAATGAAACACGTGGTGTAGGAGGTATTTTCTTTGACAGAATTCAGCCTGAAAATGAAGATCATTTTAACAACTTTCTGAATTTCACAATAGATCTGGCCAATGCCTATCCTCAAATTTATTGTGAAATCATGGAAAAAAAGAGAGGTATTCCATACAACGAAAATAATAAAAGCTGGCAAAATCTAAGAAGAGGAAGATACGTGGAATTTAATTTAATTCATGATCGTGGGACTAAATTCGGATTGGAATCTGGAGGAAATACAGAATCAATACTGGTAAGTATGCCTCCCATTGCCGAATGGGAATATAAATTTACTCCACAAAAAAACTCTGAAGAAGAAAATACATTAAAACTACTCAGGAAACACATTGATTGGCTTAACGAATAAGTGTTTTGAATAATGATAAAATAATTGATTTATTTACAAATATGTCTCAATTCAGTAGTAATACAGGTTAAAAAAACTAAAAGCACAGTTAAAACTCCAATCCAACACCAACATCTTCTTTTAAATTACCCATTAATTTTTACCTTTGTATCTTTAAAATTCGAAAGATTATTAGGTTTAATTTAAACAGTTGATACAGTGCCGGATACAAGATATATTTTTGTAACAGGAGGGGTTGCCTCATCATTAGGTAAAGGAATCATTTCAGCCTCATTGGCTAAACTACTTCAGTCAAGAGGATACAAAGTTACTATTCAAAAGTTAGATCCATATTTAAATGTTGATCCGGGAACACTTAATCCATACGAACATGGTGAGTGTTACGTAACAGAGGATGGAGCTGAAACTGACCTAGACTTAGGCCATTACGAACGCTTCTTAAATGTTCCCACTTCTCAGGCAAACAATGTTACTACCGGGAGGATTTACCAAAACGTAATTAATAAGGAACGTAAAGGTGATTTTTTAGGAAAAACAGTTCAGATTATTCCTCATATTACTGACGAAATCAAACGAAACATCAAGCTTTTAGGAAGCAAGCATAAGTTTGATGTCGTAATAACTGAAATAGGAGGAACCGTTGGTGATATTGAATCACTTCCTTATATTGAATCTGTTCGTCAGTTGAAATGGGAATTGGGAAGCAGAGCGATGGTAATACATCTTACTCTTGTGCCTTATCTAAATGCATCTGGTGAATTAAAAACAAAACCAACACAACACTCGGTTAAAACATTACTAGAGGCAGGAGTTCAACCTGATGTATTAGTATTACGTACAGAACACGATTTAGGTCAGGATATTCGCAAGAAAGTTGCGCTATTTTGTAACGTAAACCCTCGCGCGGTAATTCAATCCATTGATGTATCAACAATTTATGAGGTTCCTGTTAAAATGCAGGAAGAGGGATTAGATGAGATCTGTCTTGAAAAACTGGAACTTCCAGTTGATAAAGCACCGGATTTAAAAAAATGGAAAAACTTTTTATCTAAACTAAAAGGTGCCAACGATACAGTAACTGTAGGATTAGTAGGAAAATACGTTGAGCTTGCAGATGCTTACAAATCGATTATTGAAGCTTTAATACATGCAGCAACATACAACGACAGAAAAGTTGAAGTTAAATTAATCCATTCAGAAGAACTTACTGCTGATAATGTAGCAGAACATCTTGATAATCTGGATGCCATCCTGGTTGCTCCAGGGTTTGGAAGTCGAGGTATAGATGGAAAATTGGTAGCCGTAAAATATGCCCGTGAAAACAACAAGGTATTTTTAGGTATTTGTCTGGGAATGCAATGTGCAGTTATTGAGTATGCCCGAAATGTTATTCAACTAGAAAAAGCCAACTCTTCAGAAATAGATCACTCATCTCCATATAAGGTAATTGACCTGATGGAAGATCAAAAGAATGTATCTGATATGGGCGGAACCATGCGACTAGGTGCATATGAATGTAATTTAAAAGAAGGTAGTAAAGCTTACGAAGCCTTTAATAAAAAAACAACTTTTGAAAGACACCGCCATAGATACGAATTCAATAATGATTTTTTAAATCAGTTTGAAGAAAGTGGTATGGTAGCAACAGGATGCAATCCGGATACCGGATTAGCCGAAATTGTTGAAGTACCCGCTTTAAAATGGTTTGTCGGTGTTCAGTTTCATCCTGAATATAGCAGTACAGTACTTAAGCCACACCCAATTTTTATGGCTTTTATCAAAGCTGCAATTAGTAAATAATACAATTCAAAACCACGAAAATCACAATAAAAAATGGATAAAAATTCCGTAACCGGATTAGTCCTCATAGCCTTAATACTGGGTGTTTTTTACTTTATTAATCAACCAAGTGAAGAACAAAAAGCTGCTCAGCAAAGGTATCAGGATTCCTTGCGACAAGTAGAATTAGCAACAAAAGCAGAGGCTCTTACTCAACAAAACATTCAAAATGCAGGCAACTCTGCATCAGAACAGGATGCCAATATTGCAGACAGCCTTATTGAGAAGGATTTAGAAAGTAAGTATGGCATATTTTCTAACGCTGTAATAGGAGAAGCCAGTTTTTATACTTTGGAAAATGAAAAAGTTAAAATTACTTTCTCTAACAAAGGTGCAAAAGTATATTCCGTAGAATTAAAGGAATTTAAAACCTTTGATGGAAAACCGCTTGTATTATTTGATGGTGATAAAAACGTTTTTGGTTTTAGCTTTTTCAATGACAATAGACCTATTCAAACCGACAAGCTTTTTTATTCTGTAGATAATTCGGCAACCAATGACTCTACACTAACATTCAAGCTAAATGCTGGTGAAAACCAGCATATGGTTTTTAAATACACCTTATCTGAGGATTCGTATGCATTAAACTTTGTTATAGAACAAAATGGTTTTGAAGACATTATTCAGGCCAATGGTGGTGGATTACGTTTAGACTGGAATGTGGATTTATATTCGCAGGAAAAAGGACGAAAAAATGAAAATCAATATTCTGGTGTATACTTTAAGTACGATCAAGATGATGTTGATGATATCCGGGGTAAAACAGGAGATGAAACTTTCAGGACTCCGGTAAAATGGTTGGCTTATAAAGATCAGTTCTTTGCATCTGTAATCATTGCAAAAGATAATTTCGCATCAGGTTTAACCTCTGTAACTACACATGGTGAAGAAGAAAATTCGCCATATTTAAGTAGTATTAAGTCAGAACTGATTGTACCTTTTGAGGCAGGAAATAATAAAACAAAGGAATTCCAGTTCTTCTTCGGACCAACAAAATACAAAACCCTTAGCAAATATAAAGATCTTGATCTGAAGGAAATGATTCCATTAGGATGGGGTATTTTTGGGTGGATTAATAAATTTGTTGTTATTCCGATATTTAACTGGCTGGAAGGAGCTATTAACAGCTATGGATTAATCATCCTTATCCTTACACTAATCATCAAGCTTGCACTTTTCCCGCTGACATACAAATCGTATATGTCTTCGGCAAAAATGAGAGTATTAAAGCCACAAATTGATGAGATCAATAATAAAATACCTAAGGAGAAATCCATGGAAAGGCAAAAGGCTACAATGGCTTTATATGGGAAAGCCGGTGTTAGTCCTCTGGGCGGATGTTTGCCAATGTTACTTCAGATGCCTATTCTGTTTGCCATGTTCCGTTTTTTCCCTGCGTCAATTGAATTAAGGCAGGAAAGCTTTTTATGGGCAACAGACTTATCAAGTTACGACTCCATAATAAACTTACCATGGAATATACCAATGTACGGTGATCATGTTAGTTTATTCTGCTTATTGATGTCAGCTACAAACATTATTTATACCCGAATGAATCAGGAAATGACTCAGTCAACAAATCAAATGCCTGGTATGAAGGGAATGATGTATATGATGCCGGTAATGTTCCTTGTATTCTTTAATAATTATGCATCAGGATTGAGTTACTACTATTTTGTATCTACATTGATTACGATTTTACAAACACTGTTAATCAGACGTTTTGTAGATGAAGATGCTATTTTAGCAAAACTGAATGCCAACCAAAAGAAAACTAAAAAGAAATCAGGGTTTCAGGCAAGAATTGAAGAAATGGCAAAGCAGCAGCAAGCAGCTCAGAGGAAAAAGAAAAAATAAGGACATATATATGATAAAATAAAAAAGGGAAACTAATTAGTTTCCCTTTTTTATTTTCCAGATTTGTTCGAGTGACATTCCTTCCCGTAAATTCGGAATTATATCTTTTAAGGGTTCAAAAATTGATTTATCTTCCATCTTTGCAGTGGGAACAACCACATTCAGAGAGAGTGGTAATATCTTAACCCTGGCTTCATTCCCAAGATCTACAGGTTCTCCATCAATATGAGCAAGAATACCGGAACTGTGATTAATCACAATATCCTTAGCCAGGATTACCTCATCCTTGTCATGCTTATGAATAGATTTATCCAGTAAACTTAAAAGCATAACAGGTGTCTCTATCTTTGGAAACTCATTAATGATACTTACATCAATTAATCCATCATCGATTTTAGCATTGGGTGCTATATGGATATTATTTCCATATTGTGAAGAATTTGCAAAACTAACTAAGAAGGCTCTTCGCTTGTAAATATGTCCATCAATATTCAATTGGTAATAATCGGGCTTATAAGCAGCAAATTCTCCTGCAATCAACTGCAAATATCCTAGAAGGCCTCTTATTTTTTTACCTTCAAAATGATGGCTAATATGAGCATCAAAGCCTATTCCGGCCACATTAACACAACAATACTGATTAACTTTCAGTGTGTCAATTTTTCTAATTTTAAAATCATTCAGCGATTGAATGGCCTTACTTAACCGTAAAGGTATTTTAAGAAAGCGGGCTAAACCATTACCTGATCCCGTTGGAATTATAGCCAGTGCAGTGTCAGTTCCTACTAAACGGGAAGCCACCTCATTTACGGTTCCATCTCCCCCTACGGCAACAACTGCATCATATTTACCAACAGCGTCTGCAGCCAATTCTCTGGCATGAGCTTTATATTGTGTGTAACTTATATCAACATTAATTCGGTTTTTATCCAATTCCAAATCAATGTATTTTTCAATCGTTTTCTGTTTTCCAATACCTGAAATAGGGTTAATAAGAAAAAGGACTCTTTTTGTCATGGATAAAATCAGATAAAATATACTTTAAAGCACTAAATTTCAAGATGTTTATAAACATTTACCATCTGTAAAATATTTATATTACCAATGGTTAAAATATTTTTTAATACCTGCAAAACTACAAAACAATGCAGAAAAATCACTTTGTTTTTTTAATGTATTAAAAAAAACATATTTTTACCATGCACAAAATATAATCTCCATCTATGTTAGCATCCAAAATTCAATAAAATTTAATACCGGATTTGCGGATAAAAAACATACGGATAAAAACATAAATAATCATGAATAGTTTAATTGAACTAGACCAACAATTATTATTACTCC
Source organism: Marinilabiliaceae bacterium (assembly GCA_050296935.1). Lineage (GTDB taxonomy): Bacteria > Bacteroidota > Bacteroidia > Bacteroidales > Marinilabiliaceae > Saccharicrinis. The sequence goes on from JBNKRV010000289.1 coordinate 26,905, forward strand.
TAAACTATTTTCACAATGACTTTTGGGACAACTTCTTTTGGATGACATCCAGCTCCCTTATCTGGATTCCAATGTATATTATGATTATTTATAGCATTATAAAAAGTCAGAAATGGCAAAGCTGGACCACATTACTGGCCGTAACCATATTAATTGTACTGTGTGATCAAATATCAACTGAAGTATTTAAACATGGCATTGAAAGATTCAGACCTACACATGATCCAATGCTAAAAGATTTTGTTAAAATCGTACATAATTATCGTGGTGGTAAATATGGTTTTGTATCGTCACATGCTGCCAATACTATGGGGCTTGCTGTTTTCGCTTCTCTTTTATTCCGCAATAAACTTTTTTCATTTTTTGTATTTGCATGGGCCATTATTATAGGGTACTCCAGAATTTATTTAGGCGTACATTATCCTGGTGATATTATTGGAGGAATGATACTTGGTGCTATTTTAGGATATGCAATTTACAAATTATACACACTGGTAATACCCCGTTTTGTCAGACTAACTTATTTTAATAAAAAAGGATTAAGCAGAGGTATTGCCGAACAGTTTGAAATTCCATTAATTCAGAAAATTGTATTTACCGGAATACTAAGTTTTGCTTTTATTTTACTTGCTTCTAAAGTTTTAATAAAATAAAAACGGTCTTTAAATAACAGCATTTTTTAATGTATCCAAAGGGAAAAGCCTTTAGATTAATGTTAAATATATTTTAAATTTAAAATATATTTTTTAACTTTAAGACGCTTCAATTATTTAAAACCATATGGCTTATGAGCACTACAATCACTTTCAATCAGCTTAGAAAATTAAAGGATAGCCTTCCTGATGGCAGTATGAGAACTATTGCCGAAGATTTACACCTGAACGTGGAAACAGTTCGAAACTACTTTGGCGGTAAAAATTACGAAAAAGGAAAATGTGTAGGTTTTCATATTGAACCAGGCCCTGACGGTGGAATTGTAGAATTAGATGACACTACCATTTTAGAATACGCCCAAGAAATATTGAAAGGGGAAAAAAATATTCATGATCACAACTAAAAAATAAAATCACATAAAAAAAGGTGCTTTATTGAGCACCTTTTTTTATGTTCTGAAAATCGTACTCCTAAAATAAAATACGCCCTCTCCTAATAACCCCATATCATATTCCAATCATATTTTACTTCTTTACGACCAATGATTCTTCATCTTTTTTAAGAGAATATTTTAACAGAAAATAACCTCCTAAACCAGCTACAATTGAGCCTAGGAAAATTCCAATTTTAGCCTGGTTTAATAAATCTGCAGAATAAGCTAAACTGGCAATAAAAATAGACATTGTAAAGCCAATACCTCCTAACAATCCTACTCCAGCAAATGATAACCAGGATGTTTCTTTCGGTTTATGAGCAATTCCTAATCTCACGGCTATCCATGCAAAAAATGTAATACCAATTACTTTACCGAATACTAAACTAAAAGCAATTGCAGCAGAGACATTAGTAAATCCAAGGAAATTATCTCCTCCCATACTTAATACAACACCTGCGTTTGCTAATGCAAAAACTGGTAAAATAACAACACTGATAAATCCATGAAACTGATGTTCGATATATTGTAATGGACTACGAACTTTATATACAGCATATTCCATTTCTTCCACTGCATGTATTTGATCATCTGTTAATACAATATCATGAGAATTTTTAGGAATATCGATAAACTTTCTAATTCCGCTGTTTATTCTGGGAATAAATTTACTAATATGAACTTTTGGCCTGATGGGAATAGTTAACGCAATTAACACCCCGGCTATTGTTGCATGAATACCTGTACCAGGACCATTTACTCCAGACTCCAAAAACAAATACCATATAACAAACCCAACAAACGTATACAATCTCAAATCCTGTATATTTTTAAAGTTTGCAATAGCCAGTATTGATAGTAAAACAAATGCAATAATTAAGTAAGACCATTGTAGTTCCCCTCCATAAAACACTGCAATTACCAGAACTGCCCCAAGGTCATCTACGATAGCCAATGCGGTTAAAAACACCTTTAAACTTAAAGGTACTTTTTTGCCTAACATAGCTAAAATACCAAGCGAGAAAGCAATATCAGTAGCCATTGGAATACCCCATCCACTGGTTGCATCTCCTTTTAATCCAAATGAGAAAAACAAAACAATAGGAACAACCATACCACCAACAGCAGCAAAAACAGGCAATGATGCTTGCTTAAATGTACTTAATTCTCCTGCAATAAACTCCCTCTTAATTTCAAGTCCAACAACAAAAAAGAAAATGGCCATTAAACCATCATTTACCCAATGATGCCAGCTCATTCCCAGATTAAACTCATCAACAATTATTGACAATTCAGTATGCCAGATATGTTCATAAAAATGATGATCAATATTTGCCCAAACTACAGCGACAAATGTAGCCAACATAAGAAGTGTGCTACCGCTGGTAAAACCTTTAAAAAACCGTTGGAAGTTATCCCATATATCATGATTCTCTACATTCGTCATTTAGTTATAATTTTATTTACGTCCATTTAAATACAACACAAAACAATTAACTATTGCAATAGTTTCATTTCTGAAAATATGCATTAACAATATCCAGCTTTTCCGGAGTTCCCACATCGAACCAAAATTCATGCCAATTTCCCCAGCCAAAAACGGGAAATTTGGCAGATATATCAAGGTATCCATTAGTAATTGAGAATTTCCTTTGAGGGCCAAGTTCAGAAAGAATATCCTGATTGATAATATGGATTCCTGAAAAGGCATAAGGCTCCAAATTTATTTCTTGTCGGGTAATCATTCGTTCACCAGTAGAAATATTTTCCCATCCTGATAGCCTCATACTTTTATCGAAAAGAAAGTACCTTGATGTTGGCCTCTTTTTTACCATTAATGTAGCCACTCCCCCATGTTGATAGTGGTAATCAATCATATGCTGAAGATTAGCTCCTGTTAATACATCTGAATTATATAAAATAACAGGATCATTTTTAATAAATAAAGGGGCTGCCTTAATTAGTCCACCTCCGGTTTCAAGAAGTTCCTTTCGTTCATCAGAGATAACCAGCTCTACATGATTCATTTTTAATGAACTGACAAAGGATTCAATCATATCTGCATGGTGATGTACATTAATAACAATGCGCTTTACACCTACTTCCATTAATTTTTCGATAGCATGTAACAACATTGGCTTCCCTTGAACTTCAACCAATGCTTTAGGCATATTTTTAGTATATCCGGCTAAACGTGTACCTAAGCCAGCTGCGAAAATTAATGCATTCATTTAAATAATTGTTTAGTTGTTCAGTAAAGTATATCTGAAACCCCATAAGAGTTACATTAAAAGTAATCGACAGTTAATTTTTAACTGGTTTGCACAATTTTTTTTCTTTATTGGCAGTCCGGTCACACTTTTTACATTTATACTTCTTATCCTTTTGTTGCATTGCATCGGCATCCTTCTTCTTACCATCCTTACATTTTGTCTTTCCCATACCAACTAACCTTTTTTTATTTCCTGCTCCACATGCTTAATTTTTACAGAAACAGGGTACTTTGAACGAATATATTCAGCAAGCTGCTCAGCACTGTAAACAGAACGATGCTGTCCACCTGTACAACCAAAATTAACCATTAAATGTTTAAAGTTTCTATCCATATATTTTTCAATTGATTGAGAAACCAATGGAAATACACCATCGAGAAATTGTTTCATCTCAGGCTCTTTTTCGAAAAAACGGATAACAGGCTCATCTTTACCGGTAACCTGCTTATACTCAACATACCTACCCGGATTATGTATGGCCCGGCAGTCAAAAACAAATCCTCCTCCGTTGCCACTCATATCATAAGGGATACCTCTTTTATACGAAAAACTATTAATGGTCACTGTAAGTGCGTTAATCTTCTTTAAATTCTCATTTTCTATTAAAGATTCAAGCACTTTTGTAAGTTCAGGAATGTCTAAGGGTAATGGATGATGCTTTAACAGGTAGGATATATTTTGTAATGCAAAAGGAATACTCTTCAGAAAATGTTCCTTTTTCTCATAGAAACCACGGAAACCATAGGCTCCCATAGCCTGCATTATACGTATATAAACATATCCTGTAAAATGGTTTTGAAAGGATGACTCATCAACATCCGTATATTTCTTAAGTTCATCGACATAATACTGATACAACTCCTCACGAAACTCAGGAGGAATATCGGCTTTTCCATCGTAAAGCAAGGATGCCAAATCGTACTGAAGCGCACCTTTCCTACCTCCCTGATAATCGATAAACCAAGGCTCACCCTGCTTTATCATAATATTGCGTGACTGAAAATCGCGATACAAAAAATAGTTATGATCAGCTTGAAGAAGAAAATCGATTAATTGCTGAAAATCATCTTCTAAAGCTTGCTCATCAAAAGGTACTTTAGCCAGTTTTAAGAAATAATATTTGAAATAATGTAAATCCCAGAGCATAGACTGATGATCGAAGGCTTTACGTGGATAACACAAATCAAAATCTAATCCCTCTGAACCTTTCAACTGAAATTGAATGAGTTCATTGATGGTTTTTTGATACAAATCAATAAGCGCCGGAGAAAGATCTTCTCCAATACGATTCTCCTGCAGAAAGTCAAATAAGGTTTTATTTCCCAAATCTTCAATCAAATAAATATCTTCTTCCTCATTTTGATCATATACCTCCGGTACTCTCAATTTTTTTTCATAAAAATGTTTTGAGAAACCTAAAAAAGCAGCATTTTCTTTTTTATCAGCATTAGAGACCCCCAAGGCACTCTTACCTCCTCCGGAAATACGAACATATTCGCGATATGACCCCGATGGAGGTAATAGACTCATTGATTCAACTTTATCACCCGACCATTGGGTAAACATCTTCATTAATAACTGTTGCTTTTCCAGTTCCATATATTTTGCGCTCTTTTTAAACTCTTAACTTACAATATACAATTAAATTAATTCCCCCAAAACTGCAAATATAACCACGACATGGCAATAGCTGCAAGCAAAGCAGGAAGTAAATTCAGTACTTTTATCTTTTTAATTTCTAAAATATTAAACCCTAAACCTATCAGTAATACTCCTCCAACTGCGGTCATATCATTGGTAATAGCTTCTGAAAAATAGTCACCTAAAAATGCAGACAATAAGGTTAATCCGCCTTGATAAATAAGAAGTGGGACAACTGAGAAGGCAACGCCAACACCAAACGCTGAGGCCAATGCGATACTGGCAAAACCATCCATTATGGATTTGGTTAATAACAAATCGTAGCCATTTCCCAGGCCTTCTTCAATAGCTCCTAAAATAGTCATTGAACCCATGCAATACAGCAAGAAAGCGGTTACCAGACCTTCAGAAAAACGTTCACTCCCATTCTTAAACCGGTTTTTAACATGATCTGCCATTCGGTCAACCCGTGTCTCTAATCGAATCAACTCACCGAATATACCTCCAACAATCAGACTAAAAACCATCACCAACAGATGATTACTTTTTAAAGCCATGGAAACACCTAACACCATGGTGAAAAGTCCGATTCCCTGAAATACTATTTTAATAAACCGCTCTGGTAATTTTGAACGAAAAAGAATTCCTAACAAGCTACCTGCCAGTATTGTTGCTATATTAATGATAGTTCCTGTAATCACTATTTTTAATTATTTGATAAAAGAACATAATAATACCAATATCCCATTGATATTAGCGTTATAATTCATTCTATTAAATTTTTACTGCGTTACAAAATATCGTTGTAACTGAGTTTATGCTTCAGTTTATTTCATGATTATTGCTTCACCCGGCATAGCTCAGGCAAGCTTGGCTCTGCTCTTGCTTATCGCAACAATTATCTTGTGATTATTGCTTCTCTCGGCAGAGCTCAAGCAAGCTTGGCTCTACTCTCGTTTATCGCAATAATTTACGCCTTGTATAAGCTGAATATCTCTTAATTATTTAACGCCAACCTCATAGTGAAATTGGCATGAGGGATATTCGTTAGTCAAATATAATAAATCATCACACCCCGAAGTAATACCGAATAAAATTCAAAATACTACTTATAGTTCACTTCGTTCCTAAAGAAGCTTGAATTTAGCCCGGCATTATACCGGCGCATTTATTGTTTAATTGGTATAACATGATCAATCATTCAATAGAAATCGCTTTAAATAACTTAATCAGAAGACATATAAATTATCAATGGCGTCCGGAGAATAGTTATATAGTACTTGCACGAAAACTCAAGTGGCAGATAAGAAAGCTTCATTTTTGAGGCTTTCGAAGCTCGAAAAATGTGAGTTTACTACCGTAAATAATCATTTTGAGAGCAGGACGAAAGAAACGGAGTTTTCTTGCTGACACTATATATACCTGATCATTCTGCATTGCATCCCTATTCTTTCCAACCCATACGCTCTTTAATTCTTATTATCTCATGCTGAAGAGTGGCCACTGTTTGCTGCAGATCCTGCGACTCTGCCTGCCCTTCTGGCATTACATTACTAATATAGTGGGTAAACAACCAGACTTCATGAATGCTTTCACCTGATATTTCATAGGGCTTGTAAAGTGGATTCAATGAGTGTAATACCAGCACCTGATTTTCCTGCAATTTATTTTCAACAATTTTAAACACCACCCCTTCTTCACGGGTAACAATAATACAGGGTGTTCCGGTTTTTAAGGCACGCCAATCCAGCAAAAACTCACCGGTAACCCACGAACCACTAGGCACCGGCAGCATCGAATCGCCCGATATCTGAAAGGTTCGATACTTTTTTTCACGCGAAAGAAAAGGCAGCTGAAATACGGGTAGTTCCTTTACATAGTCGGGGTCGGCAAAACCGGTTGTATAACCTGCCTTGGCTTTCTCTGGCACCAGCTCGATATTTTCACGGTTTTCTGAATCTACGGTAGATACCAATACTCTTAACCCACTACCCTTTAAAAATACATCAAAACCACCTTCGAGCTGCGAAATCTGACTTTCCCGAAGGGATGTCAGATCCACTTTTATCAGCGTATCAATGGCTACATTAAAATAGCCTGAAAAAGCAACCAACACCGACACATTGGGCTGAGCCACTCCGTTTTCGTAACCACTCAGGGTAGAGCGCTTCATTTGTAATGACGTAGCTACATCGTCCTGGGTTCGCTTACGGCGCTTTCGTAAAAATTTAATGTTTGAACTGAAGAACATGGTTTTTAATTTTTAGTATCAAGTATTAAGACACAAGTAGCAAGATAATTTACATGATTTTTAGTTGAACACGAAGGCACAAAGACGCTGAGTGTTTTTTTTAAAAAAGTAGCAAGTAGCAAGACACAAGTAGCAAGATGATTAACATGATTTTTAGTTGAACATGAGGACGCTAAGACACTGACTGTTTTTAATACCATTACAACTCCTTTTAATATCAAGATACTCTTGTATCAAGATGATTTACGTAATTTTTCAGATGAATATAGAAACACAAAGAGGCTGAGTGGCTTTAACTCTTTCTCCTTTTTTTTCTTTTTGACCATTTTATAATCAAAACAATGTTAAAATACGCATCATTTTTTCAAATGTAATAATTTTTGATTAATTTATAAACACTTATTTGATTATTTTCTAATCATTATATAGAAGAAATGTCTGGTTGTCAACGAAAAATAGTACATATGGATTTGGACACATTCTTTGTGTCGGTGGAAAGGCTTAACAATAGTGTACTGAATAATAAGCCTGTGATTATTGGTGGGATATCAGACAGAGGTGTGGTAGCAGGTTGTAGCTATGAAGCCAGAAAGTTTGGTGTACACTCTGCTATGCCCATGAAAATGGCCCGGCAACTGTGTGGCGATGCTTTTTTCATTCGTGGCGATATGGAGGAGTATAGCAAATACTCACGTTTGGTAACGGATATTATTGCTGAAAAAGCTCCGGTTTACGAAAAAGCTTCTATCGATGAGCATTATCTGGACTTAACCGGGATGGATCGCTTTTTTGGCTGCTTAAAATGGAGCAAGGAACTACGGCAAACCATTATGAAAGAAAGCGGATTACCGATTTCATTTGGCTTATCGGTAAATAAAACGGTATCGAAAATAGCTACCGGAGAAGCCAAACCTAATGGAGAGATTGAAGTGCTGCAAACAAATGTACAGCCATTCTTAAATCCGCTATCTATCAGAAAAATACCAATGCTGGGTCCTAAAACTTATCAGCTATTACGTTCTATGGGAATCATTAACATTGAAACCCTGAGCCATATACCTGTGGATATGATACAACGGGTTTTGGGCAAAAACGGAATTAGCCTGTGGAAAAAAGCCAATGGCATCGACCCTACTCCTGTGGTGAAATACACCGAGCAAAAATCAATAAGCACCGAGCGCACTTTTGAGCAGGACACTACCGACATACGTTATCTAAACGAGCTGATTGTGCAAATGGGCGAAAAACTGGCCTTTGAACTCAGAACAAAACAGAAACTGACCGCATGTGTAACGGTGAAAATCAAATACTCCAACTTTGATACACATACCCTGCAGAAACGAATTCCATACACTTCGTTCGACCATGATATTATAGCTATAGCGCAGGAACTTTTTAAACGATTATATACCAGACGTATGTTAATAAGATTATTAGGCATAAGGCTTAGCAGCCTGATTACCGGAACCCAACAGCTTAATTTATTTGAAGATACGCCGGAAATCATAAACCTGTACCAAAGCATGGACAAAATACGAAAACGATACGGGAAAGATGCCATTGGAAGAGCAGCGGCCATGAAGTAGGCAGTAAACAGTAGGCAGTCAGCAGTAGGCAGTAGGTAGTAAAACAGTAGGCTGAAGACTGCGGACTGAAGACTAGAGACTGTGAACCGAAAACATAGGGTTAAAAATTTAAAATGCACATAAACACACATACATATTACAGCTTACGTTACGGAACGTTGTCTCCGGAAGAGCTGGCTCAGCAAGCAGCATCTAAAGGCATCAAAGTAATGGTGCTTACCGATATTAACAACAGCACCGGGTTATTTGACTTTATTAAAGCCTGCCGGGAACTGGGAATTACTGCTTTGGCAGGTATTGAATTCAGGCAGAACCACCAATTGATATACATCGGCATTGCCAAAAACAACGAGGGTTACATGGAACTCAACAACTTTTTAAGTCGCCATAATCTCTCTAACACCACATTGCCCAAAAGAGCACCACAATTTAACCACGCCTATATTATTTACCCCTTCGGAAACATCGAACCCAAACAATTACAGGATAACGAACTGGTTGCCATACAGCCGCTGCAACTCCGCAAACTGATCTCCTCGTCGTTCCGTTACCATCAGCACAAACTGGTAGTATGGCAGCCGGCTACCTTTGCTACTGAAACCGGCTACGACCTGCACCGCCATCTTCGGGCTATCGATAAAAATATTTTATTGAGTCAGCTTACCGCTGCAGATACAGCCAACAGTACCGACGTACTACTGTCGCCGGAAAAAATAAAACAAAATTACGCCCAGTTTCCTGACATTATTAAAAATACAGATGCCTTACTAAGCCAGTGTAGCTTTGACTTTGATTTTACAGCCATCCGGAATAAAAAAACCTTTACCGGAAGTATCTATGACGATAAGAAGCTACTGGAAAAACTGACTTTTGATGGAATGACCTATCGCTATGGACAAAACAATCCCATTGCCAAAGAACGCATCCTCAAAGAGCTGCATATTATTAACAAACTGGGCTTTGCTGCCTATTATTTAATCACCTGGGATATCATCCGTTACTCCATGTCGCGTAGCTTTTACCACGTGGGGCGAGGCAGTGGTGCCAATAGCGTGGTGGCCTTTTGTTTAAAAATAACCGATGTGGATCCCATCAAACTCAACCTGTATTTTGAACGTTTTCTCAACCCCAAACGCTCCTCTCCTCCCGATTTTGATATTGACTATTCCTGGAAGGAACGCAAAGATGTGCAGGATTATATTTTTAAGCGATACGGAGCCACACATACAGCTCTACTGGGTGCCATGAGTACTTTTAAAGGCAAATCCATCACACGCGAACTCGGAAAAGTTTATGGTTTACCCAAGGAAGAGATTGACCAGATGATAGATTATCCAGAAACCGGACGTGACGACCAGATTAAACAAAAGATTCATAGCATTGGTAGTTTAATGACCGACTTCCCGAATCTGCGCACGATTCATGCCGGAGGAATATTAATTTCGGAGAACCCCATAACCTGCTACACCTCCCTAGACATGCCTCCCAAAGGATTTCCTACAACGCAATGGGACATGTACATTGCTGAAGATATTGGCTTTGAAAAGCTGGATATCCTGTCGCAGCGGGGTATCGGACATATTAAGGATTGTACACAAATTGTGTTGCAAAACCGGGGTATTGATATCGATATCCATCAGGTTGAAAAGTTTATGGAAGATAAACAGGTGAAACACCAATTGCAGGATGCCGAAACTACGGGATGCTTTTATATTGAGAGTCCGGCCATGCGGGGACTACTGAAAAAATTAAAGTGCGACAACTACCTTACTCTGGTAGCCGCCAGCTCCATCATCCGACCCGGGGTTGCTCGTTCAGGTATGATGCGTGAATACATTCAGCGATTTCACAAGCCCAATAACATCTCCTACCTGCACCCTGTAATGAAAGAGCAGCTCGAAGAAACCTATGGCGTAATGGTGTATCAGGAAGATGTTTTAAAGGTATGTCATCACTTTGCCGGACTCGATCTGGCCGATGCCGATGTGCTTCGCCGTGCCATGAGTGGTAAATACCGCTCGAAAAAAGAGTTTCAGCGCATTGTGAATAAATTCTTCAGCAACTGCAAACAAAAGGGTTATCCTGATAAAGTAACCAACGAGGTATGGCGTCAGATAGAATCCTTTGCCGGATATTCATTCTCCAAAGCGCACTCGGCCTCCTACGCCGTTGAAAGCTTTCAGAGTTTGTACCTGAAAGCACACTATCCTCTGGAGTTTATGGTGGCCGTTATCAATAACTTCGGAGGCTTTTACCATACCTGGGTATATGTAAATGAAGCCCGCCGACAGGGTGCTACCATACATCAACCATGCATAAACCACAGTTATTACACCACCTCTATTACCGGAAAGGATATTTACCTGGGCTTTATCCACATTCAAAATCTGGAATCAAAAACAGCCAGACTTATTGAAGCCGAACGTAAGCAAAATGGCTCTTACAAAAGTTTAGATGACTTTATTAAACGTACCGGAGCTGGCCGCGAAAGCATGGTTATACTCATCCGTACAGGGGCATTACGCTTCACCAATAAAAGTAAAAGTGAATTACTTTGGGAAATGCACTTGCTACTCACTCCAGGAAAAAAGAAACCGGAATCCCGACAATTATTTGAACTTCCCCGGAAAAATTACAACCTGCCCCAACTTGCACGCAGTAAGGTTGAGGATGCTTACGATGAAATAGAACTAATCGGTTTTCCGGTTACCCTATCGTATTTCGACCTGCTACAAACCAATTTCCGGGGAGGCCTGAAAGCGCTGGAATTAATTCATTATGTAGGCAAACGCGTGCGTATGCTCGGACAACTGGTCTGCATTAAATACGTGCGCACTGTCAGAAACCAGTTGATGCATTTTGCCACCTTTGTTGATGTGGAAGGCAACTTTTACGACACCACCCATTTTCCTCCAAGTCTGCAGGCTCACCCCTTTAAAGGCTATGGTATGTACCTGATTCTGGGTCGTATTACCGAAGAGTTTGGCTTTGCCAGTATCGAAGTTGAAAAAATGGCTAAAATGCCGATTATACCGGATCCCCGGGGGAGTTAAACGTAATATCGTTGTTAATACCTTTCATTATTGACATAAATATTCGTTTCAACGCACCCTTCTATCAAAAAACGCCAGACATCTGATCTGGCGTTAAAATATATCTGAATCTGAAAATTACTTTTTACTTACTCCACCAGAATTAATCCCGGGTTGTTTCCGGTGATGGACCTTCCTCCATCAGGAGTTACCACAAAAGTATTTTCAATGCCTACCATACCTATACCTTCAATACCTTTTTTAGGCTCTACTGCAAATATCATATTTTCAACCAACGGATCTTTGAATCCTTTTGCTAAAACCGGTAATTCGTCCACTGTTAAACCGATTCCATGGCCTATAAACTTCACTTGCCGGTTTCCATACCCCATAAAATTCTTCTGAAATTCCGGACTTAAACTGTCCATAACCGACTCATAAATAGTTTCAGGAATATTACCCGGCTTCAGTAATTCTGCCACTTTGTTTTGTATACTCACACACTGCTGATGAATTTTTATTACCTCATCCGGCAAGGATTTTCCAAACATGTAGGTCATTGTTTTGTCGGAATGGTATCCGTTTACACCCAATCCCATATCCACAAAAACCAAATCACCTTTAGTCAGCTTTCGATTACGATTACCCAGACTAGGAACGGCAGCATTTAATCCCCTGTTTCCACCCGGACCATCAAAATTAGTCGGGTACAAAGAGCTATCTCCAAAACCCAATTGTGCCACTACAATTTCTGTATCATGCATACCAAAGCGAGCTGTTCCATGGTGACCTTCCTTAACCATTACCTGATAAAGCTCGGCTGCCAGATCTGTTTCTGTCATTCCCTCCCTTAGCATGGCAGGAACAATATCTTCAAGCACTTTACGATGGATAGCTCCCGCTTCTTCCATATATTTCAGTTCCCAGCTACTTTTCACTGCACGAGTCATAGCGATCTGAAAATCCAATGATTGGTAGGCTGCAATTGGAAAGTACTTCTGAAACCTCTGATACATGGCTAAAGGAACAAATTCTGTTTCGAGATAAACCTTGCCCGGAAATCTGGTATAAGTTTCTGCTGCATCGCGATAGCTTCCCATGGGGTTAACATTCGGAAACTGCGACTCTTGTGAGGTACGGTCAAAACTTTTACGCGCCCACAAAGTAGCCCCTTTCTCTCTTTCAATTATCAACATTCCGTCGGCCATAGAACCTGCAAAATACAGTAAATTGATTTTACTAAAGATCACTGCCATCTCCCAATCCGGATGATGAGTATCCATGATCTGACAAAAACGATCCATCCGCATATTGAGCTCTGAAACAGGAATTATATCTTTCATATGTTTATTCTTTTTGTATCAAAATGCACAAGTATAAAGTATTACAGCTGGTGAATACAAGAATCCCCCCTCTCATGACACCTTAACTTCTACAGAGGATTAATTACTCTGATTTTTCTTATCTGCTGATTACTGTTAAAGCAATTTCTTAATGCCTTGATAAGGCTTCAAAATTAGATAAATGAAAGCAAACGAAGTGCTTTGTAATCTTAAACTTTATTAAATCCGATACAAATCTCCATATTCCAAGTCAATTTACCATAGTAATATTCATTCACTATTTACATCCCTCGTCATACCTCTTTTTATTTCATTAACCGGATTTAGTCAAACCAGCACTAATCAACCCAAGCAGCTTATAAAATTATATCCTTCAGAGAGTACAAAAGTAAAATGAAACCGGACGGAAAAATTAGTATAATATTCTGATCGCAGTTTCCTATCCAGAAGACTATATTTAATCCTAAAAACCTGAGTTCGACATAAAATTTTGGATTTATCTCATATAATCAAGATTATATAGGTATTCGATAGAACGTTGTTTCAGACCGCCTATAAATTGTGAGATTCAACTGAAAATTATGAAACGAGCATTTTGCGAGTTCAAT
>JBNKRV010000290.1:0-124428 GCA_050296935.1 Marinilabiliaceae bacterium
GCTATGAATGTCACTTATAAATACCGATTTTCTGCGTCATATTTGCTTACCATAGCCCGCTATGCTTTCGCAAACATTCCTTGAAACTCAATATTTATAAGCGATTTGAGCCATTAATTTTATATCGAACTCAGGTTTATAGCCAAACATCCGATTTTATGGACAGGCACTAAATACAATAATAAATATTCAGGAACTAATTCGAAATATCATTGTATGAATAAAATAGAATGTTTTTCTTTATATGTTAACATACAATTTAAAAACTAATCCAACTTTTTTAAAGGATTGTTGTTAGTATACTGTTATACAAATTTCAATCATTTGATAAGTAACAATTACGATATTAAAATTATAAATATGCAATACGATTTAGTTGTTCTGGGAAGTGGTCCCGGAGGTTACGTAGGAGCAATAAGAGCTTCACAATTAGGTTTAAAAGTAGCAATTGTAGAAAAGGCAGAGTTAGGTGGTATATGCCTGAATTGGGGATGTATCCCAACAAAGTCTCTATTAAAAAGTGCCTCTGTATTTGAATATTTGCAACATGCCGAATCATATGGAATCAGAATAGAAGGAGAGGCAAAAGCTGATTTTGAAGCCATGGTAAAACGTAGTCGCGGGGTTGCTGATAAAATGAGCAACGGAGTGCAGTTTTTACTTAAGAAAAATAAGATTGACGTAATAAACGGTTTTGGTAAACTAATCGATAACAAAACTGTTGAGGTGAGCAAAGAAGATGGTGCATCAGAAAAAGTTTCCGCTAAAAATATTCTTCTGGCCACAGGAGCTCGTAGCAGAGAACTTCCTTCATTACCCCAGGATGGGGAAAAGGTGATTGGCTACAGAAAGGCTTTAACGCTGGATAAACAACCGAAATCAATGATAGTGGTTGGTTCGGGAGCTATTGGTAGTGAATTTGCTTATTTTTATAATTCAATAGGAACCAAAGTAACATTAGTTGAATATCTGCCGAACATAGTTCCACTTGAAGATGAGGAAGTATCGAAACAATTAGGCAGATCTTTCAAAAAAGCGGGTATTAACGTGATGACTTCCGCTGAAGTATTAAGTGTTGATACCAGTGGAGATCAGGTGAAGGCTGTGATTAAAACAAAAAAAGGAGAGGAGACTCACGAAGCTGATATTGTATTGTCTGCCGTTGGTATTGCACCAAATATTGAGGGTATTGGATTAGAGGAAGTAGGCATTGAAATTGAAAAGGGTAAAGTGAAGGTAGATGCTTATTATCAAACTTCGGTTCAAGGAGTTTATGCTATTGGGGATATTGTTCCGGGGCAAGCCTTGGCACACGTAGCTTCTGCAGAAGCAATAACCTGTGTTGAAAAAATTGCAGGTCATAGCCCGGAACCTATAGATTATGGGAATATTCCGGGTTGTACATATACTTCACCAGAAGTTGCTTCGGTAGGAATGACTGAGAAAGCAGCTAAAGAAGCTGGTTACACACTGAAAATTGGTAAATTTCCATTCTCAGCATCAGGAAAAGCAAGCGCTGCCGGTCATTCTGATGGTTTTGTGAAATTGATTTTTGACGAAAAATATGGTGAATTATTAGGGGCCCATTTAATTGGTGCCAATGTAACTGAGATGATTGCGGAATTAGTGGTAGCTAAGAAATTAGAGACTACGGGGCATGAACTTATAAAATCTGTTCATCCTCACCCAACTATGTCAGAAGCTATAATGGAGGCAGCAGCAGCTGCATACGATGAAGTGATTCATATTTAGTACTTGCACGAAAACTCAAGAGGCCGATAAAAAGGGAGTTTTCTTACTGACACTATTAAAAAAAATATTAGCCTATAGCAATTATGTTTTATGCATTGCTATAGGCTGTTTTTTATTCTTCTAAAATAAATAAGTTTTTATTTCCATCGCGATACGTTGGTTGTATTCCAGTGTTAATGACTTGTAATTTACTAAATCAACGATTGTTCCGATAAAACACAATCCTGCAGTAAAAAAGTAAAGAATACCCATCCCTATTTGATTCAAAATAAACCGGTGAATACCCGATATTCCAAAAAATCCTATTAAAGTCAGAATCAGAATTAATTGAGGATCTTTTCTTCTGGCTCTGTAAATTAATGAAAACTGTTTTAACTGCTCTTCAGATTTGTCTTTTAGCATACTTTCTAAAATAGTAGCTTCTTCCATGTCAATTTCTGGTAGGTGATTTATTATTCTGCTCATTTTAATGTGATTAAGGGATTTAATTTAAAGATATTATATACTCTTTTGATTAATATAACAACCGCAAAAATTCCTAAAGGGTGACTATGGAATGATTTAGCAAATTCACCCCTGACTAAATAACTGATTGAGTGTCCCAGTCCACATCCGGGGCAAAATGAATAACCACTATTTTTTAAAAGGCATAATGAATAATGGTTTTCAGATTCCGGATTGGAGATAAATAAGATCAAAAGTCCAACAATCCAGGCAAAAGCTTCAATTTGAGAAGGATGAAATATTAATTTTCGACCGGTATTCATTTCAATCGTATTAAGTAATTATATGTCCTTTATTTCGTTGGGTATTATAAAGAAAAATGTAGATCCTTTTTTCTCTGTGCTGTCAAACCATATTTTACCACCCATAATATTCAGAAGTGATTTGGAAATATTTAACCCTAAGCCAACTCCTCCATGGTGTCCGAGGTATACCTGATCAATTCTCCGGAAACGTTCAAATACAAAACTTTTTAATTCCTGAGGTATCCCTATGCCATGATCTTTTACAGAAAAAAGGCAGTAATTATTATGGAGTAATTCACCATCAGTAAAATCTTTAAGCTTCAGGACTTCATTTTTTGTTACAAATTTGTAATTGACCGTAATCGTACCAGAAAATGAATATTTAATAGCATTACTAATCAGGTTTTGTAGTATCTGATTCAGTCTTAGTTTATCTACATATAAGTTTTCCTGTAAGTATTCAGTTTTTCGGAGTCGTAATTGTAATTTCGGTTTTTTTACCGGATCAATAAACATTATATTTCTTTGAATGAGGCTTTCTAAAAGTGTAGGTAAATGTACATCACTGTAATTTAAATGAATTTCATTGGCATCAATTAATGATAAATCCAGAACATCATTTACCAGTCGATCTAGTAAGTAAGAACTTTCATTGATATGTTTGATGTAATTCTGAAGATCTTTATTTTCTATTTCAGCTGAAAGTATATCTGAAAATCCAATAATAGCGTTTAGCGGGGTTCTGATTTCATGTGAAATATTTGCAATAAGCGATGATTTTATACTTTCAGATTGAACTGCTTTTTCTGTTGTATTTTCTAATTTGGTTTTTAAGATTCTAAGTTTTCTGTTATTCAGAATCAATATCACAATGATGAGTGTTGCCAGAATTATTAAGGAATAATAGACCAGAAGCATTTCTTTAAACTGAAGTAAGATACCTGGTGGTTTGTTTACAATAATTGAGTTTCTGGGTAATAAGTTTTTATCCAGATTGAATCGCTTCATTTCTTTAAAATTGTAATGAAGAAGAGGGGCTGGATGAGTGATTCTTGTAGTTATTTTTTCGTTATTTATTAATTTAAGAGTAAGTTCCGCAGCAATTTTCCCATGTTGATCGCCATTATTAATTTCACCTCCTATCAAACCTTTGATATCATCAAACTGTCCGGAAAAAACAGGAACTTTAGATGGTGTTCCAAGGTTTTTTAAATAGGTTTCATAAGGATTAAATCTATTTCCTGTTGAATAATCCAGATTAAACAAAAACACCATATCATCTTTACCCAACGATTTAATGTATTGTGTAATTGAGTCGCTATCGGTTATATTTTTTATTATAAATTGAGGTTGTTCGTATAAATTCTGATACTTTTTAATGAGCGATCGGTATGTGTAACTGGTTATTGTTTCATCCAGAAATACATGTGTTCTTTTTCTGTCAGGGAAAAGACGATGCATACTGTAAAAAATTTGTGTGAAATTCCTGAATTCTGCAACTCCGTATGCGTCAATAAGTTCAAAGGGGTAGTCCTCAGTGTTTGCAATCCCGGTGAAAATTAGTTGTGAGTTTTTAAAGATCATTGAATCCCTGTAGGCAAAATAGAAATCTACAGCAAAGTTATCTGAGGCAATAACGTATTTGAAGTTTAATGAATCATATTTGTTGTTTAGATAGGTGTAGAAATGTTTGAAAGAATTTTTATTCATGAGACGTTTTGCATCCATAAATTCGGTAAAATAATTTATGGTATTAATTGTATCAAAAACAGATTTGATTCCTTTTGTCACATGGTCTGTCCATACATATCCAACATGATATGAATTTATGTATAAAACTTTGGTTTTACAAACAGGTATAGTATTCGCCCATGCATTTGAAATAAGAATTACAAATACACATAGCAGAACATATTTCAGAAAAAAAAATCTGAGCATGATGAAAATTTTCTATTAAGGTAAGGAAAATTGGTTATTTAATCGAGGTGCTTAATATTTTATACCGCAGATAAAGTCTGGCTCAATGACATTAAAAATTATATATATTGATTCAGTTTCTTAAAAATAATGTAATTGTGTGGTTTTTTAATATTTAAAACTACTCCCTCCCAAAAACTCTCTAATAATTGATGTTGGAGGTATATTTTCTTCTTCAATGCGTTTAAAGTAACTGAAAAAATGTAGTAATCTTTTTGCTTCTGCAAATTCAGGTTTGTTGTTCTCAACTTCAAGTAATATGGGTTCAGCATATGGTTTTAATACCGCGAATTCGTAAAGAAGGGCTGTGTTAAACATGATGTCAGCCTCCTCCTGGTATGGGAAAATATGTTTTTCTTCGCCGCTACGAACGCTTTGCCAGCGTGATAGTGTTTCAGCAGCACTGTAATTCCGGTATTTGTAATCTCTTACAATTCTTCGGATTAAGCGATTGTCTGTTGTTGGTATTCTATTGTGGTCATCAATGTTTATTGAGGTTAAGGCTGAGGCATAAATTTTGAATTTGAATTTATCGTTGATCATATGTGTTAATCGCGGATTTAGTCCATGTATTCCTTCTATGACCAGAATATGACCTTTATCAAGTCTCATTTTTGTGCCATTATAAAAGCGCTGTCCTGTTTCAAATGAGAATTTTGGTAATTCTATTTCCTCTCCTTTTAGAAGCAGTGTAAGGTCCTGGTTAAACTTTTCAATATCCAGGGCCTCCAACGATTCGAAATCGTATTCTCCATTTTCATCCCTGGGAGTATCTTCCCGGTTTAGAAAGTAATCATCCAGAGACAGAGTGTGTGGTTTTAATCCAGAAACCATTAGTTGAATAGCTAATCGCTTACTAAATGTAGTTTTACCGCTTGAAGATGGTCCACTTATTAATATGATACGAACAGTTTCTCCTTTTTCAGATATTAAATCAGCAATCTGTCCAATCTTTTTTTCATGTAGTGCCTCAGATACTTTTATTAACCTTTCAGCAGTATTTTGTTTTTGCTGGTGGTTTAAATCATTAATATTAGTAATGTTCAATACCTTATTCCAGTTGCTGAATTCCTGAAATATCTCAAACATTTTATTTTGTATTACCAGGGTTTCAACCTGTTCCGGTTCAAATCTTTTAGGTATTTGTAAAAGAATTCCGTTATAGTATTTATTTACATCAAATACTTCTAAATATCCTGTTGAAGGAACCAGATATCCATAAAATGATCCTATTGAATCATCCAGTTTATAATAGGAGGAATAAGACTGACCACGACTCTTCATTAAACCGATCTTATCTTCAAATCCATATTTACTAAAAAGTTTAATTACTTTTTCGGTTTCTTTCTGAATGTATTTAAAAGGAATGTCCTGATGTACTAATCTGCGCATGCATTCAGCAATCTCAGCAACTTCTTCAACAGTCATATCTGTATTTCCTCTGAGTTCGCAATACACTCCTTTTGACACAGAGTGCTCTACTCTTAGCCTGGTGCCGGGAAAGGTTTGTTCAATAGCATGATATAACAGAAAGGATAAACTCCGGATATACATCCGCATTCCGTCAGGATGGGTGATATCAATAAATTCAATGGTTTTAGGGTGGAATATCTCAAAGGACAATTGTTCCAGCTGGTTGTTAACCAGTGCTCCCGGAATTCTGCTTTTTAATTGGATATTTTGATCAATTAAAATTTCCTGTAAGGTTGTGCCTCGCTGATATTTTTTATATGTATTGTTATTTATACACTTAATTTGAATTTTTTCTCCCATTGGATTTGATGTTTTTTGGTTCGGTTATTATTGATTTAATTCCATCTCTAAATACCTGGCTGTGTAACTTTCTTTTATTCTGGCCACCTCTTCAGGTGTTCCTTCGCAAAGTATCTCACCTCCAAAACGTCCTCCTTCTTTGCCAATATCAATCACATAATCAGCTACTTTTATTACATCCAGGTTGTGTTCAATAACAATAACAGTATTACCTTTATCAACCAATTTGTTTAATACATCCAGTAATACCCTTATGTCTTCAAAATGTAAACCGGTTGTAGGTTCATCAAGAATATAAATAGTTTTACCAGTATCTTTTTTGGCTAACTCACTTGCCAGTTTCACCCTTTGCGATTCACCACCGGACAAGGTGGTTGAAGGTTGCCCCAGTGTTATGTATCCTAGTCCCACCTGCTTTATAACCTTAAGTTTATGAGCAATCTGAGGGATGTTTTCGAAGAATTCAACAGCCTGATTGATTGTCATATTCAATACATCGCTGATTGATTTTCCTTTATATCTGACTTCCAGTGTTTCCCTGTTATATCGCTTACCACTACATTCTGGGCACTCCACCATAACATCTGGTAAGAAATTCATTTCTATGACCTGAACGCCTCCTCCTTTACATGTTTCACAACGACCACCAGCCATGTTAAATGAAAAACGTCCGGGCTTGTAATTCCTGATTTTAGATTCGGGCAGACCGGTGAATAGCTTTCTGATTTCATCAAACACCTTAGTGTAAGTGGCCGGGTTTGATCTGGGAGTTCTTCCAAGAGGCGATTGATCAACGTCAACCACTTTATCCACATGTTTCAAGCCATCAATTTTTTCATAAGCCAACGGATCTTTAACCGAATTATAAACATGTTGATTTAAAATCGGATATAAGGTTTCGTTGATCAAAGTTGATTTGCCACTTCCGGAAACTCCGGATATACAGATGAATTTTCCTAAAGGAAAGGTAGCTGTAACGGATTTTAAATTATTTCCTGATGCCTTATGCAGTACCAGCTTCTTTCCATTTCCACTGCGTCGTTTTTCTGGAACTTTAATGCATTTTTTGTTGTTCAGGTAATCGGCAGTTAAGGTGTTTTGTTGCAATACCTGCAATGGAGTCCCTTTTGCAACAATTTCACCCCCATGAATTCCGGCAAACGGCCCCATGTCAATCAGATAATCAGCCTTAAGCATCATATCCTTGTCATGTTCAACAACCAATACAGTATTGCCTGTATCTCTAAGTTGTTGCAAGGAATGTATTAATTTATGATTATCCTTTTGATGCAGACCGATACTCGGTTCATCCAGAATATAAAGTACATTAACCAGTTGGGAACCAATTTGAGTGGCCAGCCTGATTCTTTGGCTTTCACCACCAGATAGAGTCATGGCACTTCTGTTAAGAGATAAATACCCTAATCCAACATCTAACAAAAATCCAAGCCTGCTTCTGATCTCCTTTAATACTTCAATTGCAATTGCTTTTTGCTTTTTGCTCATGAAGTCTTCAATATTTTTAAACCATTCAGCTAATTCTGTAAGGTCCATATTGGAAATGTCGGCAATGTTTTTATTGTTTAGTTTAAAGTGAAGGGCTTCTTTATTCAATCTTTGACCATTACAGGCAGAACATGCAGACGAGGTAACAAACTGCATAGCCCACTTTTTAGCCTTTTTTGAAGTGTCATTATTCTGTTGTTGTAATATGTACTTGATAACACCTTCAAAACTGATAAAGTAATTGGAAGTAGTTCCTAAGGGTGTGTTTTTTAAGGTGATAGGTTCACTTGATCCATGAAGAATGGTATCTAAAGCTTCCTCAGGAATATCTTTTACGGGTGTTTTTAATGAAAAATTATGTTTGTCGGCAATTGCCTGTAATTGCCAGAAAATTAAGGTGTTTTTATATCTGCCTAATGGAGTAATAGCTCCATTGTAAATACTTAATCCATCATCAGGAATAACCTTTTCAATGTCAACAATATCAGTACTCCCTAAACCTTTACATTTTGAGCACGCACCTTGTGGTGAATTAAAGGAAAAGGAGTGAGGTGCTGGTTCGTTATATGAAATACCAGTGGTCGGACACATTAATTTTTGAGAATAGAATTTGGCATCGTTGGTATCGCTATCCAGAATCATCATAATGCCTTTCCCGTTTTTCATAGCCAGATTTACAGATTCGGATAATCTTTTGGCATCTTTATCAGATACTTTTATCCGGTCAATAACCATTTCAATACTGTGGTTTTTGTATCTGTCAAGCTTGTAGCCATGAGTTAATTCAATCACTTTACCATCCACCCTGGCATGTAAGTATCCCTTTTTTCTGATTTGTTCGAATAGTTCTTTGTAATGACCTTTTCGATTTTGAACCAGAGGAGCCAACACCATAACGTTCTTCTGGTCAAAGTTCTCATGAATAAGAGTTAATATTTTTTCAGTGGTATATTTAACCATCTTTTCTCCGGTGTTGTAAGAAAAGGCGTCAGCAGCTCTTGCATATAAAAGCCTCAGGAAATCATATATTTCAGTGATAGTACCAACTGTGGATCTGGGATTTTTATTCGTGGTTTTTTGTTCGATAGAAATTACCGGACTCAGACCGGTGATTTTATCTACTTCCGGACGTTCCATGTTACCCAGAAATTGTCTGGCATAAGCAGAAAAGGTTTCAATATACCTTCTTTGTCCTTCTGCATATATCGTGTCAAAAGCAAGAGAGGATTTACCGCTACCACTCAATCCTGTAATTACAACTAATTGGTTTCTGGGAAAATCAATGTCAATATTCTGTAAATTATGCACTCTTGCACCCATTACAGATACAAAGCCTTCCTCCACTATATCCTCATTCCCGGTATTCAATGTATTTGTATTTTCTTTCATAAAGCTTACAATAATTTTCCCAAAAAATTAAGTAAGCAAAGATAGAAAACATTTACAGGAATATGGCCTGTGGGTATGCTAAAAGATGCTAACCTGAATTCTAAAATTCAAATCGAACTCAGGCTGCAAGCTATTGAACAATAATAGATTGATTTTTGAGCTTAATTTCTTTGTTTTGCTTATGGTAGGCAGGACTTAATTCCTGAATGTCCACCCCGGATGTTCTGGATGATGCGATATGCTGTGGTAGATCAATATAATATGTTTTTTTTGATCTGTTTTGCAAACTGTTGTCACGAAGCCATGGATTTAAATCTTTTAATTCTTTATAGGAAATACCATAACCGGATGCAAAATCGGCAAAGTCTGTAATGGTACTATCTATTGCAATAGTTTTGATTGGTATTACAGGATATAAATCTTTCTTTTCTATATGAAATCCATATTTTTCAGGTTGAGAAATAATTTCTTTAACCGCTATTATACGATACACATATCTACCGGTTTCTTCACCTAGTAAAAGGTCAAAATAATTATCTGTTTTTTGACGGTCTAATTGTTCAGATATTCCTTTTTTTCCTGCATTATATGAGGCAGCAACCAATGTCCAGTTGTTGTATTTACTGTATGATTTTTTAAAGTACTTACAAGCTGCAATGGTTGATTTCTCAAGGTGGTAACGTTCGTCTACTTCGCTGTTAATCTCCAGTCCATATTCTTTGCCGGTTGAAGTTATAAATTGCCAGATGCCAGAGGCTCCTGCGGGAGAAACAGACCGGGGCATTAACCCACTTTCAATGACAGCCAGATATTTAAAATCGTCAGGAACTCCCTGTTCTTTTAATATAGGTTCAATTACCGGGAAAAAACGATTACATCTTTTAATAAACAATACGGTCTGAGATTGCCAGTATGTATTGATTAAAAGTTCACGATCAAGACTTTCCTTTACCCAATGTTTTTTCACAGGAACATGTTCACCTGCAAAGGTCAGGTCATCAGGGATATCTAATGAGGATATGGAATAATTATCATCAAAAGATACTTCCTCATTAACCTCATTGACCGTAAGGTCAGAAGAAAATGTAAATAGATTGAAAACGATAAAGACAGCAATGATACTTGTTGAAACAGTTAAAACTGGTATATATGAATTTGATCTATAATTCTTCATGATTATCTCCCCCCTTGAATTTTCACTCTGTAATTTGACGTTAAACATCCTACAGTATTAACCTAAATGAGAATCGATTAGCTGCAGTGTATTAGAAATACGTTGATAGGTTGATTTTGTTTTGTAATTATTGAATAAAGTTGTGTTTTTAACATTTGAAACTCATAACGTCCTGATTTAGCAATTTATCGCTGCATAAACCTGAAAATATGGGAGTTATTGTTAAGTAAACGCATTTTTACTGACAATAAATAATCAAGAAATCACACATTATAAATCTCTATGAGATTTATAATGTCAATCAATACACATAAGCTACAGCATCATTGTCCAAGACTGTCAAAATTTATTCCAATGTCTTGATAATGGATCTAAATTTCTGTTTCTTTTGGTTCCTCAGGGAGCCTTTCGTCCAATTTATCATCCATTTTGCTTATATCATAAGATTTTAGTGGATTTCTAGACAATTCCTTATATGAGCTACGATTTTTGAAAATGTCAATTGCTGAATATAAAGCCTGACGGAAAGATTCTTCATTAGCGACACCCTGGCCGGCTATTTCAAATGCTGTTCCGTGATCTGGAGAAGTCCTGATAATTGGAAGACCAGCTGTAAAGTTTACACCAGAAGCAAATGAAATGGTTTTAAAAGGTATCAATCCCTGATCATGGTACATAGCCAGAATTGCATCAAACTTAGATATGTTGTTTGAACCAAAGAATCCATCTGCAGGATATGGTCCTAATGCCATAATATCTTTGCTTTTAGCTTCTTCAATGGCAGGAATAATAACATTTTGTTCTTCCTTTCCAATGAGTCCGTTATCTCCGGCATGCGGATTCAATCCTAATACGGCAATTTTTGGCTTGCGGATAGTAAAATCCTCTTTCAGCGTTTTATTTAAAATTTTAAGCTTAGCAACAATTTTTTCTTTTGTAATGAGCTCCGGAGCATCTTTTAATGGCACATGGCCTGTAACTACACCAACTTTCATTACATCACTTATCAAAAGCATAAGTGATCCTTGTCCGCCAAATTCAGACTCAAGATATTCAGTATGTCCCGGGAATTTGAAATCGTCGGACTGAATATTTTTTTTATGTATAGGAGCAGTAACTAAAACATCAATCTTATTTTCTTTAAGGTCGCTAACGGCTTTACTAAGAGCTGAATATGCAGCTTCTCCACCCATTTTAGTTTCCTTGCCCAGTTCCACACGGATGTTATCATCCACACAGTTTATAATGTTAGCTCTTTTGGTGTGAGCCTCATCGGCTTCTTTAATATTATTGAGACTGAAATTTGAAATATTTAGTGTTTTGCGATGATAAGCGGCAATTTTTGAAGAGCCATAAATAATCGGAGTGCAAAATTCAAACATTCTGATGTCGCTCAAAACCTTAAAAATAATCTCGTATCCAATTCCATTTATGTCACCATGGGTTATTCCCACTCTTATCTTATCTGTTCTCATGTATTCTTTTTTATAAATGGCTATGATTTTGCCATTTTTTGATGATTGACGTTAAATATCGTTATTTTTGATAAAGAATCAGCTCAAATGTTGCTTTTTTTATTTTGAAGCCATTGATTTAAAGAAGTTGTATAACAAACGAACTCCTACACCTGATGCACCCTTCCCTCTGTAGCTACTTTCTTTTAGATGAAATGAAGGGCCTGCTATATCCAGATGAATCCAGGGATGTTTTACAAAATTCGAAAGAAATTTTCCGGCAGTAATAGCACCCGCTTCTCGTCCTCCAATGTTTTTAAGGTCAGCAATGTCCGATTTAATTAACTCATCATAGTCACTCCAGAAGGGAAATTTAACCACTCTTTCATGCGTTGAATACCCTTGCTTCTCCAATTCGTTAAAAACTTCGTCGTCGGCCGTTCCCATTCCTACGGTGGCATATTCACCAATAGCCATTACCGCAGATCCGGTTAATGTGGCTAAATCAATAATAAGTTCAGGTTCATATTTGTTGGCATAACTCAATGCGTCAGCCAATATTAGCCTTCCTTCCGCATCGGTGTTCAATACTTCAACTGTTAAACCGTTATGCATGGTTAATATATCACCCGGAACATATGCATTTTCTCCCGGTCGGTTATCGGTGGCTGGAATTAAACCAATAATATTAACCGGAATATTGTTTTTGGCTAATGCCATAATGGTTCCGAAAACAGAAGCCGCTCCTCCCATGTCGCATTTCATGGTATCCAAACTTCCGGGAGGGGTTTTTAAATTGATACCGCCAGTATCAAAAACCACACCTTTGCCAACCAGTACATATGGTTTTTCATTTACCGCATTATCGGGTTTCCACTCCATTGTTGTAAATGTTGGAGGGTCGATGCTTCCTTTATTGACACCTAATAAACCGCCGAATTTAAGCGCTTTAATTTTTTCTTTGTTAAAAACTCGGGCCTTGTAACCTGCTGATTCGGAATGTTCGAGGATATAGTCAGCAAGCTGAACTGCATTTAATCGATCTACCGGCTGATTGACAAGATCACGGGTTTTAAATACTGCCTCATATAAGTTATTTAGCTCATTTAATTCACATCCTGTTATAGCAGGGCTGGACACTGTAATTTCATCCAGTGACTTTTTCTGATCCATACTTTCTGTTTTGTAATGTTCAAAACTATAGGTACTTAATACAAGGCCATCAAGCAGTGAAACTACTATGTCTTTATCACCTAGAATGTCAACCACCGTGATTTTGTCAGCGTCCTCATCTTTTAATTTTTTAAAAATGGAATTCCCATTCTTCCTGACTTTCTCGTTTTCTTCATTTCCTTTTTCAGTGGAATAAAGAATAAAGATTTGTTGTGTCAATTTATTTAAATGAATGAGTGATTCTTTTTTCGATATTTTATTTTTTGTGTAATCGATTTCCTTCTCATCGAATCCAAAATCATTTAGTAGTGTTAAATCATCAACTAAAAAAACCAGGTTGTTTTGCTGATTAACTTCAATTGCTTTTCTTATAGTTGGTTGCATAATATTAGTATCAATATGTTGTTGTAATATAAATGTTAGTTTTATACCTAACCAGATTATTACTCATTTAGTTCTTTTGAATCAGGATTATTTTGAGATTGTTGCCTGAAATAATCTCGTGTGATCACTTTTTTTAACTCCCGATGGATAATTAATTCTGTAATTACTTCGTCATAGCCTGCATCTTTCATTTCATTTTCATATTGAGCAATTTGGGTTTGACTAATATCAATACGATATAAAAAATGCATAAAACGCTCCATGCTTTCTGTAAATAATTTTTCCACATGGTGTTTCATCTGACCAAAGAGTTCATCATAGAATAAAACCGCATTACCTGAGAATGAAATATCAATCCCGAATTCAGCAAAATCTTTCTGAATTTGTCTCCCTGTTTCAACAATTAAATCGTTTTTACGAGAGGCTTTCTTTAAATCATCTCTTGAGGTGGCAGGAAAATCCATTTATTTATTCTCTTTTAAAGGTTTATAGGTCTGAAGAATGGCTTCCAGCTGTCGAATCATATTTCTTTTTTTAATTTTTTCAGGGTAGTAGGAGTATCCTTCCGTAACAATTACTTTATTGGTTTCAGCATTATGATGCACCATAGAAATGAACGGACCACCCATCATATCTCCCTGTACTTTCCATAAACCACGCAATACAACGGTACTGCTATCATGCGGAGTTGATATTACCTGATAGTTGACCGGAAATTGATGTTCAGTTGTCATATAAGAGCCTTTGTGTTCTCCGGGAACCTGATTCATAAGAATCTCGTCTCTTTTATTTAAAAGATATTCTATGGAAAAAGAACCCTCTCCAACATAATCAAATTGATAAATGATTAAACCCAGACTCGATTTCGGAGTTTCCTCAGACATCCATAAAAAGTCCTTATCCTCTTTCCTCAATTTAAAATCACGAGGAATGTTTAAATTAAAATTCCAATCGTTTTTAACCTTATCGGTTAGTAATTGATTAAATGTAGATTTGTAATAGGTAAGCAATCTTTCGCGTTCTGCTTTTGTGAAAAATCCAACAAGCTTTAATTCGTTGTCGTCCACCAATTTTAACATGCTTTCGGTAGATTTGGCGTATATACGCACAAGTGCTTGTTGTTTAGCCCAGGTACCTTTGTAAAATTTAATACCCTCTTTCTGTACACTTTCTCCAACCTCAACCATAATCAGGTTACGGTAGGTTTTCATAAAATCAGACAGAGATCGATGCGGAATTATTGATACATCAAACATTGGCTCTTCCTGAGGCAGTCCAATCATAGGTTGTACCATCATTTCCCAGAGTTTTTTACCGGCTTCAGATTCTTTGATTTTATCATTCATCACCATAATCATCACTCCGGCATTACCTGAAGGAGTTGGTTTTGTTGAGCTTGGAGTTGTTTTGCAACTCGAAAACAGGATTGAAAGAAGAATTGTGATTACTAGTGTATGTTTCATTTGTTTCATTTTTTTTTGTCGTATAACTTTTCCTTTTTGTATTTCAGGAAAATTTTGAAAGGCATTATTCATCATTTTCAATTACGCTGTAATATATTAGTTATGCGCATTTAATCATTCGATGATCATGCTTTTTTGTTAGAATTATATTTTTTCAATAAGAGTTAAGAAAATGTGTATTGTGAATTGATTCGCGTAAAATTACCTAATTGTATCGAATTGTACAAAGAGATATTAAGGGGTTTTAGGGAGGAATTGAAATTCTTAAGATAAAAACAACCAAAGGCAATATTGGTGTTTCAAATGGAGGTGTTTGTATTGATAAATATTTGTTACTTAACTTTGATGTGCCCTTGAAACCAATTGAGTATTGCTCTTTGATGTAATTCAACTACCATCTTACATATCTGCCAGGTAGTCCACTTCATCTCTGATAAAAAAGTACGGCGAAAAGTCTTTGTATTTATATACAATTAACTCCTGACCGGGGTGTAGATTTTTTGATTTAAGGTGATTCCATTCCACTATTTCTTCAACAGTGCAGTTGTATAGGATGGCAATTTTATGAAAATATTCTCCTTTTTCTACAACATGAACCACCTTTTCCATCTCGGTATTATCAGGAGGGGCAGGGGATTTATGTCCGTAAAGTTGAGGCTCATTTTTTACGAAGGATTCAATGTACTGTTTAGGTAAAAAGATTCTTACCGGAGTATCATTTACAGGTATTGTTTCTTTGGTGAAAATGGGGTTTAAAAAAGAAAGATCATCGGTGCTGATGCCAGTTACATCTGAAATTTGAAGAAAAGAAATAGGTTGTTGCACAAACACGGTATCAAGTTGACTAAATGAAAACCTGCCGGGTTTCTCAATGATATCATAGTTGCTGAAGTAATTCATTACATAAGTGGCGGCTATAAAGGCTGGTACGTAGCCTTTTACCTCATCCGGGAGATACGGGCGCAGTTCCCAGTAATTTGTGATGCCACCAGATCGTTCAATGGCATTTTTAACCACTCCAACACCACCATTGTATGCTGCTAAAGCCAGATGCCAGTCATTAAAGTTCCGATAGAGGTATTGCAGGTATTTACAAGCTGCTTCCGTGGCTAAAACCGGATCACTTCTTTCATCGATATAGGAGGTTACCTCCAAATCGAACATTTTACCTGCGTGATATAGGAATTGCCAAAGACCCTTTGCACCTGATTTTGATTTGGCTCTGGGATCCAGTGCAGACTCAATCACAGCCAGGTACTTGAGTTCAAGAGGTAAGTCATATTTATCAAGGTATTCCTCAAAAATCGGGAAATACAATTTAGAGCGGCTAATAATACTGGATAGATGTTCTCTTCTTTTAACGGTGTAAACATCAATATAAGCCTGAACGTTACTATTGTAATCCAGTTGAATGGGAGTCTGATAATTCAGGGCATCCATTCGTTTTTTTACCATCCATTCCGGAAATTGCGGCAAGTCGTTATCTTGTGCATATAAAGATGCGATATGGCTGTTAAAGGCAAAAACAATAATTACAACAAATGTCAGAAATGAATATCGCATGGAAAAATATTAATCGTTCGTTACATCATTAAGAAATACATCATCAATTGTCCGGGTTATAATCTAACGAACCATGCACTGCTTACTTAGTGCCAGTCCAAAAAAAAAGCGGAGTGCCTCGAGTATAAAGTTTAAATACAAGGCGTGTGAAAAATTCAGACTGCAGTATACCAGGGTATATGAGGATCTGGATTTTGAGCAACAACGCAGTAGTTGGACTTTATAGCCGAACACTACTTAAGTTCAAATGTCATGTTACCAATGTGATAACCATCAGCAAAAATATCAGCGGTATACTTGCCGGTTGATAATTCACCGGCATCAACATTATAATATACGCAAACATCTAATTCGTCGCCACCATATTCAATGGTTCTGTTCGAAGAAAAGTTAATTTCCTTGTTTTCATACTTAAAAAGATCCTCTTTTGAATGATACAACAAAGCTCCATCAGGACGCAATAATCTCAGATATATAATTTTCTGGCCAACTTCAGCTGTAATATTTTTTTGAATGGAAAAACATATTCTGATTTTGGATATACGCGAAGCCCGGGTTGTTGTTCTATCTCTGGAATTCAGTCCGGAGGCTTCCATATTAAAAGTTTCGAGTTTTGAGGCTATCTCCACCTTTTCCTGCAGTGTTTCCTTGACCGCCTCCAGCTCTTTGAAATTGGTTTTCATGCTGCTTACCTTCTGTCGGAATGTTTGATTCTCCTCCTGTAAGGCTTTGTTGGATTGGTTCAGCGAGTCAATTTGGAGAACATAACTTTTTAAAACCTTTCGTAAACCGGACAGTTCTTTTTTGTATTCTCTTATTTTTGATGCGTTGGTGGCTTTAATCGTTTGAATTTCTTCAATCAGTTGTGTGATTTTTTCACGCTCTTTATCCAACATTAAGTTTAATGTGTCGCTATTGGTTTTTAAGGAGTCATAATCCAAAGCCAGAACTTCAAATTCCTGAGTTAACATTTCCTTTTCCTGCACCATTTCATCCACCATCATTTGCATTTCACTACGGTTTTGGAAATATAAATATCCTAATATGAGTAAAAGAACAAATGAAATTGAACCAACTATAATGGCTGTTTTATGTGATTTGTGTGGTTTAATATCTTGTGAATCGGACATACTTTAATTTTTCTTTATATTTTAATCGACGACAAATTTAAAATTTTGAGATTGATTATGTAGTATTATTAGCGCTTCTTTTTAATTTTTAATCTGCGATTAGGAGGTAAAATGTATATTTGGGTTAAATTTGCCCGTGTTATTCAAATATTAAATTGGTTAGATGCGTAAATATATAATTGGACTGACAGTACTTATTTCAATAGTTTATTCTTGTGCAAACCCCGGCTATCCTACAGGAGGCCCCAAAGATGAAACACCACCTAAAATAAGTAAATCGGAACCGGTTAATGGTGCCATGAATTTTAAAAAGGATGAAGTCATTATTGAATTCGATGAAATTATCAAACTCAATGAAGTAAATCAGAAATTGGTGGTTTCTCCACCACTTAAAAACAGGCCTAAAGTTACTGCCCGTGCGCAGAAGTTAAGTATTCAGTTTGATGAGGAATTACAAGAAAATACAACCTATACATTAGATTTTGCAGATGCCGTGGAAGACAACAATGAAGGTAATCCATTGTCATCATTTGTATTTTCGTTTTCTACAGGTGAAGTTGTTGATTCGTTTGCTTTGATGGGAAATTTGTGGGATGCCACAGATCTTACCCCAATTGAAGGCGCCATGGTGATGGTACATAAAAACCTGAACGATACTGCTTTTACGCATGATGTACCTGTTCGTCTGGCTAAATCGGATAAAGAAGGATTTTTTGCCATAAGAAATCTAAGCCCGGGTGAATATCGTATTTATGCCATTGAAGATGCCAATAGAAATTATATGTTTGACCAGCCGGGTGAAAGAATTGCCTGGTTTGATACCATTGTTTCCCCATCAATGAAATACGTTCCTATGCCGGATACGCTGGATAATGATTCTGTTATGTTTCATGATGAGTTGGTTTATTATCCTAATGATATTAAGATGTTTATGTTTGAGGAAAAGCCAACTCAACAGTATTTTCTAGGAGAGGAGAGAAAGGATTCTATTCAGATGTCGTTTACATTTAATCTGCCGGTTGAAGATTTTACCATAAAACCAGTAGATTATCCTGATATTGAAGAT
The DNA here is from genome assembly GCA_050296935.1 of Marinilabiliaceae bacterium. Lineage (GTDB taxonomy): Bacteria > Bacteroidota > Bacteroidia > Bacteroidales > Marinilabiliaceae > Saccharicrinis. The sequence continues at coordinate 18,554 of JBNKRV010000290.1, forward strand.
TGGGCTATTTTAGAACCTTCGGTTAAAAATGATACCATAAAAGTATGGATAACAGATAGTGCTGTATATAAAAATGACACCTTGAATGTAGCCTTGAGCTATTTAGGTCAGGATACATTAAATAATCCGGTAATGATTAATGATACACTTACCATGTATTACTTTAATATGTCCCCGAAAAAATCCAGGAAAAAGAAGAAAAATGAAAAGGTAAAGGTGAAAACATTAAAATTAGGAAGAACAGTTAGTCAGCTTGATTTAAATAGAAATTTTAATATTGAAGTGCCAACGCCCATTAAAACTATTGATCAGGATGGATTAAAACTTTACGAGATGGTGGATACTTTAATGACTGCAGTAGATTATACCTTTACACAGGATTCATTAAATAAACGAAGGTATTCATTAAGTAGAATATGGACTCCGGGGGCAAGGTATGTTTTTGTGGCGGATTCTGCTTCCATTGAAGATGTTTATGGATTAAAATGCGATTCCATAGGAATTCAGTTTTCTGTTAAAACAATAGATTCGTACGGGGTGATGCTGATCAGTATTACTGATCCGGGAACTAATTGGTTGGTTCAATTGTTAAATAGTTCAGGTAAAGTAATTCGTAAAAAGTATGTTCCGGAATCCGGAAAGTTTGGCTTTCAGTATTTAAAACCAGGTAAATATAACCTGAAATTGGTGATTGATGATAATAAAAACGGAGAATGGGATCCGGGTAAATACGAAGATAAATTACAACCTGAGCAAATTATATATTTCCCAGATGAGTTAAATGTGAGAGCCAACTGGGATGTTACTGTACCGTGGAACCCTCATGAGTTTGATATATATGACTTTGTTTCGAAAAACCGAAAGGAAAAGAAGAAAGGAAAATAAGTGTAAACCAAAACTCTTTAATGATGTCAGTACTTGTAAATTTTGCCATGTTTCCTACGGATCAGGGTGTTAGTAAAAGCAAACCTGTGAGTAAGGTATTAGAATTTATTAGAAATTCAGGAATCCCATATCAATTGAGTCCTATGGGTACTACTATTGAAACAGAAACCATGGAACAGGCACTGGAACTAGTAAATGGTGCCTATAAAGTTTTAGAAGGAGATCATGAGCGGATTTATTCCACCATTACCATTGATGCCCGCAAAGGCGAAACGGGAAGGATGAAATCTAAAATTGAAGCCATAGAAAATAAAATTGGCAAGGTAAATGCATAGCATAGATTTAAGTTGTTGGCATAGCTCAATTGTGCTCTATCTAAATATTTAAAAAGTGAATATTAAGTTTTTTTGTATTGCAATTGCATGTATGTTCTTTATTGGTTTAAAGGGTAGAGCGCAATGCGAAGTCGATAATTTTACCTTTCAGGGCGGAGAAGTGGTTACTTATAATGCATACTATAACTGGCATTTTATCTGGATTAATGCAGGTATCGTTCACTTTTCTGTACAAGACAGATCTTATAATGGTAACGATGCATGGTTTTTTTCTGCTTATGGGAAAACCTATAAAGGGTACGACACTTTTATGAAGGTTCGGGATACCTTTGAAGTTTTTGTGGATAAGCAAAAGTTTCAACCGCTTTTCTTTAACCGGGTAACTAAGGAAGGAAGCACAGAATCTCACCATCAATATTCCTTTGACTATAGCAATAATAAAATAGACTCGTATATTAAAAAGGATGGAGCAATAAGCTTCAAAAAGAGTGAACTACAACTCCAGAATTGCACCAATGACGTGCTCACGATGGTGTACAAAGCCCGGAATATTGATTTTTCGAAATATAAAAAAAACGATAAAATCCCTATTCGTATGATTGTGGATGGAGAAGTACACGATTTATTTATTCGTTACCTTGGTAAGGAAGAAATTGAAAATAGAGATGACAGAAGATTCCGATGCCTGAAGTTTTCTCCACTGTTGATTCCGGGTACTATATTTAGTGCTGGAGAAGATATGACAGTTTGGGTTACTGATGACAAGAGTCGTATTCCTATTGTTGTTGAAGCAAATGTTGTTGTGGGATCGGTAAAGGCTGTGTTTGTTGATGCTGTTGGTTTACGTAATCCCATTTCTGCTGAGATTCTGGATGATTGAATTGTCTTTTTAATTCCCCGGGTCATTTTATTTCCACTCATAACTTCCGTCTTCTTGCCGGTTTCAACCTTGTTTATCCGGACTTTATGGATTAATTGTTGATTCCTTACTTCATACTTTATAACTTTAACTCTGATTATGTATTAGAATTTCTTAATAACCTGAGTTCGATATAAAATTAATGGCTCAAATCGCTTATAAATATTGAGTTTCAAGGAATGTTTGCGAAAGCATAGCGGGCTATGGTAAGCAAATATGACGCAGAAAATCAGTATTTATAAGTGACATTCATAGCTTTTCAGTAAATAATCGATTTACGGCTCTAAATTTTATCACCATAGCTCGCTATGTCTCAAAAATTTATATTGTAATTCAATCATTTACTGAATTTTGAGCTCGCTAATTTTAATCGAACTCAGGTTATTAATGAAATTCTAATCCGGGTTTTAAAAATATTTTTTTCGGAATTAAAAAAAAGCAGCTTTAAAATATTAAAGCTGCTTTTTTTTCTCTTTTGTTCCCTGGTTTAGTATTCATCCTCGTTAAAGAAGAAATCATCTTTACTTGGATAATCAGGCCATATATCTTCAATACTCTCGTAAATATCCCCTTCGTCCTCGATTTCCTGAAGATTTTCAATAACCTCTAGTGGTGCTCCAGAACGAATTGCAAAGTCAATAAGTTCATCCTTTGAAGCTGGCCAGGGTGCATCCTCTAGTTTAGATGCTAATTCAAGTGTCCAATACATACCCTGTAAATTTAAATAATATGTTTAATAATACTTATTCTATATTTTCTGCGAATATAAAAAAAAAGTAAAGACTTACAAGTCAGGAATCCAAGGAATTTCATTTGTTTTAAATTGTTTTGATAAAAATCTGGAAAGAACAAATAAATAATCTGATAACCTGTTGATATATTTTATTACCCAGGAACTAACTTCAGTGCCCTCGGCCATGGCTAAAATTCTTCGCTCAGCCCTTCTGCATATCGTTCTGGAAATATGACAATAACTGATGCACGGATGACCTCCCGGAAGCAAGAAATGAGTCATCACAGGTAATTCACTATCCATTTTATCCATGGCTATCTCTAATGACTCTATGATTTTTTCATCATAATCCATCTTATCGCGCAAATCAGCCACATTGGCATCTGTTGCCAAATAGGCTCCTATTACAAATAATTTGTTCTGGATATCTATTATCTGCTTCTCACTTTCATCGTCAATATCAAATGACCTGATCATTCCAATGAAAGTATTCAATTCATCAACGGTTCCGTATGCCTCAAGTCTGACATCTTGCTTCGAAACACGGGTTCCTCCTATTAAACTTGTTTTACCTCTATCTCCTGTTTTTGTATAAACCTGACTTTTACTCATTGCTAAAAGCTAAAATTGTTAGTATTATTCAACATTAAATACTCTAATAACCTGAATTCATCACATTACATACGTAGTTCACTGAGGATATTCAAATAAGATCAATTGAATATCCTCAGTAAAACACTCGTTAATTGCTATTTAATGATTGTTAAAAAAGCATTTGAAGTTTCTCTTAATAGAAACTTATTGCAGAAAGAACATATAATATATAAAATTGTTGACTTTATTGAGCCTCCTGAGGTATCTGAACATCCTCATTTATCTTATCAGACTCCACTACACCATCTCTCAACCGAATAATTCTATGCGCATGCAAAGCAATATCTTCCTCGTGAGTCACTAAAATAATTGTATTTCCCATGGCATGAATCTCACCAAACAAATTCATAATATCTACTGATGTTTTTGAATCCAGATTTCCAGTGGGTTCATCTGCCAATATAATGGAAGGGTTATTAATTAATGCCCTGGCAACGGCAACCCTTTGTCGCTGACCTCCGGATAATTCATTGGGTTTATGTAAAGCTCTGTCTGATAAACCCACTTTTTTTATGGCATCCTCACCTCGCTTCAATCGTTCCTCCTTTGCTATTCCTGCATAAATTAGTGGTAACATTGTGTTTTCCAAAGCCGAATAACGTGGAAGTAAATTAAAAGTCTGAAATACAAATCCTATTTCTTTATTCCGGATTTCAGCCAATTTATCATCACTTAAGTGACTCACATCTGTTCCATTTAAAATGTAACTTCCTCCTGTTGGTGTATCCAGGGCTCCAATGACATTCATTAGTGTTGATTTACCAGAACCTGAAGGTCCCATAATAGCTACGTACTCTCCTTTTTCAATACTTAAATCCACACCTCGTAACGCTTTCACTACCTGGGTTCCTACCTGATAATGTTTAGTAATTCCTTTAATTTCAATTACATTTTCTTGCATAGTATTTCCTGAATCTGGTTTTTAAATAAAGATCATTTTATACCCACTAATAACAATAACCTGATATGTGTAAATATATTGCTCATATCTAAGGCCATCTGATCATATAATGTTGCTTTTTAACTTCTTTTTTTATTATAGCAATCCCAAAATAAAACAAATCGAATGAAACCGACACCTGGGAGTGCCTGACAATTTCTTTCCATGCATCGGTCATTCCTTTGGACCAATATATATCATCAAAAATAAAAAGAGCTGATGAGGATGCTTTTTCTAAACACATAATAAAGTAATCCAGCGTTACCTGATAATCATGATGCCCGTCGAAATACACCATGTCAACATTTTCTATTTGATTCAAAATGCCCGGTAACACATCTTTAAAATCACCAACATATGAATGGATATTTGAAATATTTGTTTTATCAAAATTTTTTCGGGCAGCCTCTGCAATATTCGGACAACCTTCAATTGTATATAATGCTGATTGCGAATTGGGCATGGCTAGATACATACTTCCAATACCCAGAGAAGTACCCAATTCAATAATATTATGTGGTTTAAAATAATTAACCAAACGGGATATTAACTCTCCCTGTTGCTTTGATGTGGCATTATATTTTACCAGGTTTTTAATACTCCTGACATTGCTCTTAAACTTTTTTGAGCCGGCACCAAAATCATTAACTTTAATTTCTTCATCCGACAACAAAAGATCTTCACGCAATTCATCTATCACATCAAAATGATAAAATTTGTGCTTTTCGTAAAATAAATGACGAACTAAATAAAATGCGAAAGGTGGATGAATACGATGCCCCCTTCTGTAACCAGCTTTACTTAAGTATTTTAGATAGGATTTTAATTGAAACCAGTTCACGTGTAATGTTTTGTTGCAAAGATAAATGAATAGTTAAGTGTCACAAATTTCAGATAAACGCAAACACAAAATGTATAAAAATAAGTTGCGAATACTACAAGAATTATATCCGGATATATTTTCAGAACTCTAATTTTAAGAAATACATATTATATCATTCCTTCTGCAATTCTTTGAATTCACTCAAAACAAACCTTTTAATAACTTTTATGGCCTCCTTATACCCCACTTCAATTAACTCATCTATTTTAGAATAGTCCCAGGTTGCAAATTCAACTATTGAACGTGGTTCGATAAAAAAATCACAATAATTCCGACTTCTCCATACATTCTGAGCTATAGCCAAACTAAAAACTCTATCTGCTACTTGCTTTGCAGAGTCAATTTTTTCGATCCTGTCCAAAGGCATCATATTTGAGCCAAAAATATAATCGCTATCTCCAACCAGTGTTTCTGTTGGTAAATTATTAAAAAGGCCTCCGTCTATATAACTAAAACCATTTATTGTTACCGGGGTAAACAATAAAGGAACACTGGCACTAGCAATAACATATTCCAACAAATTGGTTCCTTTATTCACCATTTCTCCTTTACCTTTATTCAGGTTTGATATACTTACTGAAAATTGTTTTTCAAGTTTAGAAAAGTCATTATGCTTTACATATTTATACAATATATCCTTTACTCTATCCAAACTTAATAACCCTCCACTAAACCATTCAATTTTAAACCATTTATAAATTTTTTCTTCTTTTAAAATCCGAGCTATTTCATCTGATGAATATCCTGATGCATATAACACCCCAACTATAGCACCCATACTGGCACCGGATACTTTTTGAAAATCTATTTTATACTCTTCAAATGCTTTTAATACACCAATATGAGCAATACCTCGTGCCCCACCTCCACTAAGTGCTATTCCATTAATTCTTGAATCCATGTACATTTTTTTTATCAGGAGTAATTCTAATTTCCGGTGATATTTCTTTTCATATACAAAATAGTATAGTCACCCGATTTTTAATAGAAGTACATTTAGTAATCAACATTTTTAATATCATTTGATTTTAATGTACTTAATATAATGAATGACCAGCGTAAGTTAAGACTTTAACACGGATTTATATAAGAAATTTGCTTTGAACATTGAAAATTTGACAAAAAAGATTCCAGAAAACTGAGACATAACTTGTTCCGATCCAATTATCAGGAGCATCGCTCTGGTGCATGGAGGTGAGTCTTGTTTTTATGATTTTCAAGGGAAAATAAGATTTATAAAGCAATAGTAGGATTAAATAATTTTATATCCTGAAAATCATTTAACCAACTTATATCCTATTTGAATTATAGAATAAAAACCTAATTTTGTGGCTTTAAATTTATTATACCCAATCAATAATGAATAAAACATCAAACGCTGTGTTAGGCACCCCTCTATCTCCAACTGCCACCAAAGTTATTATGCTAGGTTCAGGTGAATTAGGTAAAGAAGTTGTGATAGAACTTCAACGTTACGGAGTTGAAGTGATCGCTATTGACAAATATAAAAACGCACCTGCTATGCAAGTGGCACACAGGAGCTATGAGGTATCAATGCTCGACGGTGAGTCTTTGGCTAAAATAATCAGAGACGAGAAACCGGATTATATTATTCCTGAAGTAGAGGCTATAGCAACTGAAACTTTGATTGAATTGGAAAAAGAAGGTTTCAATGTGATTCCAACAGCCAATGCCACCAAATTGACTATGAACAGAGAAGGCATCAGAACTTTGGCTGCAGAGGAACTTGGATTAAAGACTTCTCCATACAAATTTGCAGGTACAAAAGAGGAGTTTGAAGCAGGTATTGGTGAGATCGGTTTTCCATGTGTGGTAAAACCGATTATGAGCTCTTCCGGAAAAGGACAAAGTGTTGTTAAGAGCAATGATGACATTGACTATTCCTGGAAATATGCTTTGGAAGGAGCCCGTGGGAATAGTGATCGCGTTATTATTGAAGGTTTTGTTGACTTTGATTATGAAATCACACTGCTTACCATAAGCCATGTGGATGGGATTTCATTTTGTGCTCCAATTGGTCACCGCCAGGAAGGTGGGGATTATCAGGAATCATGGCAACCTCAGCCCATGAGCGAAAAAGCCCTTAAAGATGCTCAGTTCATTGCTGAGAAGGTAGTTAAAGCCCTTGGAGGAAGAGGACTATTTGGTGTTGAATTCTTTATCAAGGGGGATGAAGTATATTTTAGTGAACTGTCTCCTCGTCCACATGATACCGGAATGGTTACAATGATTTCACAAGATCTGAGTGAATTCGCATTACATGTGAGAGCCATATTAGGACTACCTATACCAAATATCGTACAGCATTCACCTGCTGCAAGTAGTGTTATTATGGTTAAAGGCGATTCTACTCAGGTTACTTTTTCCGGGCTGGAACAAGCACTTAGTGAACCTGATACACAAATTCGCTTATTTGGAAAGCCGGAAGTACAAGGTGAAAGAAGAATGGGTGTTTGTTTAGCTCGTGGTGAATCCATTGATTCAGCTCGTGACAAAGCCAACAAAGCAAGTAAGTCAATCAAAATTAAGCTATAATTATACAATAGAGATAGGCCTGGAGAAATGTCAGAGATAAAACGCTCTATATTTCTCCGGGAAAAAACCTTCTCTTTTACTCACAAAACTGCAATATAGCCTCTCTGGTGTATTTGCATCCCTTGCAGTATAACTTAGAATCTAGTATTTTTGGCTTTCCATTTCGTACAATATCAAATTATTTAAATGTCGGAATTAGCCATAAAAGATATCACATATTTACCGGGAGTTGGTCCGAAAAAGGCTGATTTACTCAAAAATGAGTTGAAAATACAATCTTATGAGGATTTGCTTTATCATTTCCCCTATAAATATGTAGATAGAAGTAGGACTTATAAAATCAGGGAAATAAGCAGTACTTCATCTCATATTCAGTTAAAAGGTAAAGTAATTGGTTTAAATACCATAGGAAGTGGTCGTTCTCAGCGCTTAGTGGCTAAATTTGCTGACAACACAGGAGTTATCGAATTGGTATGGTTTAAATTCATTAAGCAAATTAAATCCGGTCTTGATCCAAACGCTGAATACATCATCTTCGGGAAACCCAGTAAATTCAACAACTCATACAATATTGTTCACCCCGAAATAGAAAAGGTAGATCCTAATAAACCTAAGATATCATCGGGATTACAAGCCTTTTATCACACCACTGAAAAGATGAAAAACCATTATCTGAATTCAAAATCGATTCAGAAAATGCAACAAAATATTTTTCTCTCTTTTCAAGGATTAATATCTGAAACATTACCATCCTATATCATACAGCAATATAAATTAATGATATTGGATCAGGCACTGAGAACTGTTCATTTTCCAAAAAACAGTCAGGAGCTTCAACAAGCCCAGTTCAGACTGAAATTTGAAGAGTTATTTTACATCCAGTTAAGCATACTCAAACTTAAAACACAGCGTAATCAGAATATAAAAGGTCATATTTTTTCAACTGTAGGAGATTATTTCAATCACTTCTTCTTTAACAACCTGCCTTTTGAATTGACCAATGCTCAAAAAAGAGTAATTAAAGAAATCAGGAATGACGTTGGTTCCGGAAAGCAGTTAAACAGATTATTACAAGGTGATGTTGGCAGTGGAAAAACAATGGTGGCCTTGATGGTAATGCTCATTGCTCTTGATAACAATTATCAGGCTTGTTTAATGGCACCTACAGAAATACTTGCAACACAGCATTATGAATCCATCATAGAGTTACTTAACGGCATGGAGCTGAATGTTAAACTACTTACAGGATCTACTAAAAAGAAAGATAGAGAGGTGATTCATGCTGAATTAAAGTCTGGTGATCTTCAGATTTTAATAGGTACACATGCGCTGCTTGAAGACGTTGTTCAATTTAATAATTTAGGAATGGTAATTATCGACGAACAACATCGCTTTGGTGTTGCTCAACGAGCCAGACTATGGAAAAAGAACATTTGTCCACCACACATATTAGTGATGACAGCCACTCCTATTCCGCGAACTTTAGCCATGACGGTATATGGAGACCTGGATGTATCTGTGATTGACGAGTTACCTCCGGGAAGAAAACCAATAGAAACCAAACATTATTTTCATAACCGTAGAAACAACCTAAATCATTTTATAAAAGCTGAGATTGAAAAGGGAAGGCAAATTTATGTGGTTTACCCTTTGATTGAAGAGTCGGAGAAAATGGATTTTAAAAATCTTGCTGAAGGATATGAATATATGCAATCGGCATTTCCAGACTACAAAACTACTATGGTTCATGGTAAAATGAAACCTGCAGAAAAAGATGCTGCCATGCAGGAATTTTCCTCTGGTCAGTCTCAAATATTAGTAGCCACTACGGTTATTGAGGTAGGAGTAAATGTACCGAATGCTTCTGTGATGATCATAGAAAGTGCTGAACGCTTTGGCCTTTCACAATTACATCAGTTGCGAGGAAGAGTAGGACGTGGTGCGGAACAGAGTTATTGCATATTAATGACAGGTCATAAATTAGGAGAAGACACAAAGAAAAGAATGAGCATCATGGTGGATTCCAATGATGGATTTGAAATTGCCGAAGCTGACATGAAACTTCGTGGTCCGGGGGATCTGGAAGGAACACAACAAAGCGGACTGCCATTTGAATTAAAAATTGCCAATATAACCCGCGATTCTCAATTACTACAACATGCCAGAAATGTGGCCTCAGCAATCCTGGACAAGGACCCTACGCTGGAGAAGATTGAAAATCAAGTACTCAACAAACAACTAACTAAATTAGCACGTCAAAAAATGAACTGGAGTTTAATTAGTTAATTATTTGATTCAATAACAATGATTTTATTTCATTAAATAACGCATTCCGCATTCAAGTCCGCTTAATTCAGCCAAACCTTTTAATCTTCCTATCAAAGGATAACCCGGATTTGACTTTCGATTATAATCATCCAGAATTTTATGGCCATGATCAGGGCGCATGGGAATATTTAAATCTGACCTGCCAGCTGTGTTTCTGTTCTTCTGCTCTTCGATGATGGCTTTCATTAAATCCATCATTCTGGCATTTCCCTCCAGATGTGAAGCTTCATAAAAATCACCGTTACCTACCAGTTGAGTACTTCTCAAATGTAAGAAATGAACCCGCTCACCAAAACGTTTGAACAGTTTTGGTAAATCATTATTTACTCCGGCACTTAAAGATCCGGCACAAAATGTTATTCCATTATTCAAAGATGGACAAGCCTTCTCCAACCATTCAAAATCTTCAGCGCTACTTACAATCCTTGGTAATCCCAACAATGGAAACGGAGGATCATCAGGGTGAACTGCAAAATTAACCCCATATTCTTCAGCTACAGGAATGACCTCATTTAAAAAACAGGCAAAATTTTCCCGAAGTGTATTCTTATCAATATCATCATATTCAGCTATTAGCTTGAGAAATATTGACTTTGGATCTTTTTCATTTTCATCGACCGCACCATCAATGAAGGATTGTGTAACAATAATGATATTATGAGCCAAAGCATCGGCCTCTTCTTTCGTCATTTTATCATAAACACCTTTTGCCTTGTCAAGCTGTTCCTTTGTATAATCCAACTCGGCATCAGGTCTCTTTAAAATAAACATATCGAAAGCAGCAAATAAGCTAGCATTAAAATACATAGCCTCTCCTCCATCAGCAAGTTTATATTGCAAATCGGTTCGTGCCCAATCCAAAACCGGCATAAAATTGTAACAAATAGTCTTTATACCACATTCTCCCAGATTTTTAACGCTTTCCTTGTAATTAGCAATTACTTCGTCGCGTTTGGCCGTTGCCTTTTTAATATCCTCAGTTACAGGTAAGCTCTCAACTACTTCCCAGGATAACCCGTGTGATTCAATTTCTTCTTTTACAGTTAAAATCTCTTTCTTACTCCAAACCTCTCCATTGGGAATATGATGTAAAGCGGTAACAATGCCGGTTGCTCCGGTTTGTTTTATATCAGATAAAGTAACCGGATCATTTTTACCGAACCATCGTAATGTTTTTACTAGTTTCATTTTATCCTGATTTAAACACCACTAAACGAACTAAATCCTCCATCAACAGGAATAATAACTCCTGTTATAAAACTAGCAGCATCAGAACACAAAAATTGAACAATACCATTTAATTCACTGATATCTCCAAACCGTTTCATCGTAGTACGGGCAATTACCTTTTTACTTCTTTCTGTCAGTGATCCATCAGGATTAATCAGTACTTTTCTATTCTGATCGCCTATGAAAAATCCGGGGGCAATAGCATTTACCCTCACTTTTTCACCAAATTTAGTACCCATTTCCATTGACATCCATTTAGTAAATATATCTATTCCACTTTTGGCAACCGAATATCCTGGCACTCTTGTAATTGCAGATAAAGTAGCCATTGAGGAAACATTAATAATACTTCCACTACCTGCTTTTGCCATGGTTTCACCAAAAACCAGACATGGATATACCGTACCATTCATATTCAGATTAGTCACTTTTTCAAAATCTTCGATTTTCATGTCAAAGACTGTTTGTTCCTCTGTTAAAGTTGCTCCGGGCAAATTACCTCCGGCTGCATTTACCAGGATGTCGATTTTACCCCATTCAGATAATATCTTATCTCTGGTATTTTTCATTTCTTCCACATCCAACACATTGGAAACAAAACCAATAGCCTCACCTCCTAATTCTTTAAGCTCAGCAACACGACTATTTACATTCTCTTCCCTGATATCCAGCACTACCACTTTACATCCTGCCTCTATCAAGCTTTTAGAAATACTTCCACCTAACACACCTCCACCTCCGGTAACAATGGCAACTTTACCGGAAATATCAAATAATTGATTATTCATTTCTTAGTTCTTTTTAAATATATAACAGTTCAATTCTTTGTTAATTCGAATAGCTCAAATTTATTCTGTCACATTTTTGCAAACAAGTATATTTATTTGTATTACTAATACTATATTCACATTTTAAATTAAAATATTTTTTCATGTCTTTAATTTACGAGAAAGTTTCATACAATCCGGGAAGTTCGCTAATTGCAAGATGGAATAAAGATTTCTATTTTTCAACTCCACTTCATTTTCATGACGAATATGAGATTATATATGTCGTTAAAAGCTATGGAATCAAATATATTGGAGACGCAAGAGAAACATTTAACGAAGGAGATCTTGTGCTTTTAGGCAGTAAATTACCTCATACATATTCAAACAATGAAATATTCACAAACAATACGGCTAATGAAAAGGTAAAAGCTGTAATTATACAATTTGGAGAAGACTTATATCAATTACTCTCACAGCGTCCTGAGTGCCGGCAAATTATTAAGATGTTGGATGATTCACAACGTGGTATACATTTCTCTACAGAAATCTCGAAACAAAGTCATGACTTGTTATTGCATCTTCCGGAAATAAAGGATGATTTTACCAGATTTATTTCCATTATGCAATTGCTCCAACAACTTGCAACATCAAATAACTATCACCTTTTAGCCTCCTTGTCTTATAATAAAGTGGATAAGGAAAATTCATTAAGCCGTATAACAGACACAATAAAGTATATCTCCGAAAATTACCAAAACAAATTAACCTTAAATGAAATTGCCCGACAATTTAACATGGGCACAACGGCATTCTGTAATTTTTTCAAACGAAAAACTGGTAATACGTTAATTAATTACATCAATGAATTAAGGGTTTCTCAAGCCTGCAAACTTTTGAATTATTCAGACAAAAGAATATCAGAAATTGCATTCGAATGCGGATTTAATAATCTATCTAACTTCAACCGTATATTTAAATCTATCACAAATTTTACGCCTAAAGAATACCGTAAATTATGGACGAAAGAAATTAATTCAGTAAATCCGTAGATCCGTAGATCCTTAATATGCATTAGAATGTCTATTAACCTAAATACAAGCTTTTCCTTTTCAGGTAACATAAAAGACAACAACTAACAGGTAATCAGAATGATGAAATATTTATGTCTAAAGTAGCCGATTTCACAATACAGGTTAAATAAATATCCATTGACTTATCACATATAACTTTTAGATTTATCCAATTCTTATATTTTCAATTAGATGATAAATCACCAGCCAGGGCTCCAGGGTTACAGGTATTACATTCGCAATAATTAAAGTTCTGATATTAACTAAAAACCATCCATCATTAAGGTAATTTCAAGAAAAACACCTATCAAAGTGATATTTTAATGAATATTCTGTAGAATTTCAATACAAACAAGTCAAAATAATTAAAGAAATTTTTCTTTATAACCACCAATCTATCAATGCGTAACATGAAAAATATCAGCATTTAAAAATGCTCTTAAAAAAAATTTAGTGCACATAATTAAAATTGCAATCTCCACTTTACACTATCTATCAGTGTTTTGTAATGTCTGAATTACACTTTTATTTATTTATACCAATTCCAAATAGCTCAAGTCACTTTTCCATAATACCATATTAATTACATTTGTTCTGAAAATCCTTAAAAAATCATGTCGGAATTCAGTTTGGTTGAACATACAGGATATATAGAAGAAGTTAAATCCGGACAGGTGAAAGTTTGTATTATAAACGAGTCAGCCTGCGCTTCATGTCATGCAAAAGGAGCTTGCACAGCATCAGACATGAAAGAAAAAGTGATAGATGTAATTTCGATAGGTTTCCACGATTTAAAGGTAGGTCAGAAAGTTATTATTCAAGGTGAAAAATCACTTGGTTTAAAGGCATCTTTTTTAGCTTACATATTACCTTTCATACTCGTTTTTGTCACCTTATTTGTTTCTTTTTGGCTAACACAAAGTGAAGGAATTTCCGGATTAATCAGTCTGGCCATTTTAGTTCCATACTTTTTTATTCTCAAGCTATATACCTCTAAACTGCAAAAAACATTTACGTTTAGTATTAAAAAAGTTATCGAATAGATTAAAACCATATAAAATGAATGTAGTTATAATAACAATTTTAACACTTGCAATTCTGGGTACTATTGCTGCCCTTGTGCTTTATTTTATAGCCCAAAAATTCAAAGTGTTTGAAGACCCACGAATTGATCAGGTAGAAGAAGTGCTACCTGCTGCGAATTGTGGAGGATGTGGGTTTCCTGGTTGTAGAGCTTTTGCAGAAGCTCTGGTGAAAAGTGACGACATTTCTGAACTTAATTGTCCGGTTGGAGGTGCTGAAACGATGAATGCAGCAGCTGGTATTTTAGGTAAAGAAGTGAAAGCTGCAGATCCATTGATTGCAGTTATTAGATGCAATGGAAATTGTGACAACCGTCCCAAAACAAATCATTACGATGGAGCCACTTCTTGTGCTGTTGCCGCCTCTTTATATGGTGGAGATACTGGTTGTAGTTTTGGGTGTTTAGGCTGTGGAGATTGTGTTGAAGCTTGTGATTTTGATGCCATTTACATGGATAAAAAAACCGGACTACCTGCTGTAAAAGATAACTGTGTGGCTTGTGGTGCATGTGTTGATGCTTGTCCTAAAGATATTATTGAACTCCGAAAGGTTGGTCCAAAAGGAAGAAGAGTCTTTGTATCATGCATCAATCAGGATAAAGGTGGAGTTGCTAAAAAAGCTTGCTCAGTTGCATGTATCGGTTGTAGAAAATGTGAAAAAGAATGTCCGTTCGATGCCATTACGGTAGAAAACAATTTGGCTTATATTGACTATAACAAGTGCAAGCTTTGCCGTAAGTGTGTTCCTGTTTGTCCAACCAATGCAATACATGAAACAAACTTTCCACCTAAAAAAGTAAAACCAATAACCACAGACAAAGAAGCAGTACCTACAAAAACTGCAACTGCTAAAAGTGATAATAATTCATCTTCGGATATAAAAAATAAGGAGGAATAATCGTGTTAAAAACATTTTCACTTGGAGGTATTCACCCTCCTGAAAACAAATTTTCAGCTGGTAAAGCCATTGAAGTATTACCGGTTCCTTCACAGGTATTCATACCTATTGCACAGCATATTGGTGCACCTGCCACTCCTGTAGTAAAAAAAGGAGATACTGTTAAAGCGGGAACTCTTATTGCTAAATCATCAGGTTTTGTTTCGGCAAATATACACTCCTCTGTTTCTGGTACTGTTTTTAAAATAGATGAAATAGTTGATGCTAGTGGATATAGAAAAACTGCTATAATTATTAATGTGGAGGGTGATGAATGGGAAGAAGATATCGATAAATCATCAGTGTTAAAGAAAGAGATCTCAGATTCTCCGGAAGATATTATTAAGAAAATTGCTGATGCTGGTATTGTAGGACTTGGTGGTGCTACTTTTCCTTCTCACGTTAAACTCTCCGTTCCTCCCGGAAAAACATGTGAAGTATTGATCCTGAATGCGGTTGAATGTGAACCCTACTTAACAGCCGATCATCAATTGATGCTTGAAAAAGGTGAGGAAATTATGGTGGGAACTCAAATATTAATGAAAGCTTTAAAGGTTAACAAAGCAATTATTGGTATTGAAAACAATAAAAAAGATGCCATTGATCATCTTACCAGACTTTCCTCTGATTATCCGGGAATCTCTATTGAAGCCCTAAAGGTTCAATACCCACAAGGAGGTGAGAAACAATTGATTGATGCTTGTATAAAAAGACAAATCCCATCGGGTAAATTACCAATTGAAGTGGGTGCTGTTGTTCAAAACGTAGGAACAACCGTTGCTGTATACGAGGCTGTTCAGAAAAACAAACCATTGATCGAAAGGGTTGTTACCGTCACAGGTAAATCAGTTTCAAAACCATCTAATTTCCTAACAAGAATCGGAACCCAAATTAACGGCCTTATTGAAGCAGCTGGGGGTCTCCCTGAAGATACCGGTAAAATTGTTGGTGGTGGACCTATGATGGGTAAGGCATTAACAACTACGGATGTACCCGTTACAAAAGGAAGCTCCGGTATTTTAATTATTAAGAACGAGGAAGCAAAACGCAAAAAAGTACAGAACTGTATAAAATGTAGCAAATGTATTTCAGTTTGCCCAATGGGATTAGAACCGTATTTGTTAATGACTGTATCGGATAAAGCCATATGGGATAAAGCTGAAGAAGGTAAAATAATGGATTGTATTGAATGTGGTTCATGTAGCTTTACATGTCCTGCTAACAGACCATTATTGGATTACATCAGATTAGGAAAAGGTAAGGTAGGTCAAATCATGAGAAGCCGCACCAAATAAAATTAGATACGAAATAAAGACAAACGAATAAGATATGAGCACATTAACTATTTCACCTTCACCACACGTTCATAGCGGTGACAGTGTGAAAAAAAATATGTACGGTGTAGTCATTGCTATGATTCCGGTATTGATTGCTTCAGTATACAATTTTGGAATTGGTACACTATCTGTTGTGGCCACTTCAGTATTGGCTTGTGTATTTTTTGAGTATGTAATTCAAAAATATGTTATCAGATGTGAAGTTACTGTAAGTGATGGCTCAGCCATTATTACAGGAATGTTACTAGCATTTAACTTACCAGCAGTAATGCCGGTCTGGATTATTATTATAGGAGCTCTTGTTTCTATAGGAATAGGTAAAATGTCATTCGGGGGTATTGGGAACAACCCATTTAATCCGGCACTAGTAGGTCGGGTATTTTTACTCATCTCCTTCCCGGTTCAAATGACAGCTTGGGTTACCCCGGGAGAACTTCCAATGAAATTTGCTGACATGACTTCAGGAGCTACTCCTTTAGCGCAAATGAAAGAAGCAATTGGTAATGGAGAATTACCCGCTCAAATATTAGAAAAATTACCCAGTTATTCAGACATGTTCTGGGGATTTACCTCAGGTAGTGCCGGAGAAATGGCTGGTGCAGCAATTATTTTAGGTCTTATCATCATGTTGATACGTAAAATAATCACCTGGCATATTCCGGTTGCTGTTATTGGAACGGTATACATTTTTGCAGGATTGCTTCACTTGGCAGATGCAGCCAGCTTTGCCCCTCCCACATTCCATATCCTTTCCGGAGGATTATTATTGGGAGCCGTATTTATGGCAACGGATTATTCAAGTTCTCCAATGAGTAATAAAGGTGGAATTATATTTGGAATAGGTATTGGATTTATAACAGTTGCTATTCGTGTATTCGGAGCCTATCCTGAAGGAATTTCATTTGCCATTTTAATTATGAATGCATTTGTACCTTTAATTGACAAGTATATTAAACCTAAACGCTTTGGTGAAAAACCAGCTGTAGTTAAATAAAATGTAAATCATGGCAAAAACAGAATCAACATTAGTAAACATGGTACTTGCATTGCTTATAATTACAGCAATTGCAGGAGGTGCGCTTGGGATGGTTTACAAGGTAACCAAAGAACCTATTGCTGCCGCCAAAATGGCAAAACAACAAAAAGCTATCGAACAGGTAGTTCCCGGATTTAATAACAATCCTACAGACGAAATGTATGAACTTACATCTGCTGAAGGTTTCAAACTGAAAGTATTCCCATGTAAGGATGGAGATAATTTATTAGGAGTAGCTATATCATCTAAAACAGAAAAAGGATTTAGCGGTGAGATAAAAGTAATGGTAGGCTTAAAACCTGATGGAACCATTATCAATTATTCAGTTCTTGAGCACAAAGAAACACCTGGATTAGGATCTAAAATGAATGACTGGTTCAGAATGGATAAGGGTAAACAATCTGTTTTGGGATTAAATCCTGCATCTGTAAATATGACCGTTTCCAAGGATGGTGGAGATGTGGATGCTATTACTGCTGCTACAATTAGTTCTCGTGCATTTTTAGATGCCATCAGAGTAGCTTACTCAACATACTCAGAACAAGAAAAATCAAATAATACAGTTTCAACAAACAATGAAACGGAAGGAGGCCAACAATGAATCAATGGAGTAATTTTTCAAAAGGTTTCTTTAAAGAGAATGCCGTATTTACCTTGTTATTGGGTATGTGTCCTACACTTGGTGTTACATCCTCTGCCATTAATGGTTTAGGAATGGGACTTGCAACCACATTTGTACTTATTATGAGTAACCTGGTTGTTTCATTAGTAAAGGATTTAATTCCTGATAAAGTACGAATCCCATCTTTCATTGTAATTATAGCCTCATTTGTAACTGTGGTTGAATTACTTATGCAAGCCTATCTGCCTGCCTTATTTGAATCACTGGGATTATTTATTCCACTTATTGTAGTTAACTGTGTGGTACTGGGACGAGCAGAAGCTTTTGCCTCAAAAAACAGTGCATTTTCATCATTGATTGACGGTGCCGGTATGGGCTTGGGATTTGCAATGGCATTAACAATATTGGGGTCTGTAAGAGAACTGTTAGGAAGCGGAAAAATATTTGATATTGTAATATATCCTGAAAGCTACGGAATGTTGGTTTTTGTATTGGCTCCGGGTGCATTTATTGCGTTAGGATATTTAATTGCTATTATCAACAAATTAAAAAAAGCCTAAAACATGGAATACGTATTAATATTTATATCAGCCATATTTGTTAATAACATTGTATTGGCACAATTCCTTGGAATTTGTCCGTTCCTAGGAGTATCAAAAAAAATATCAACAGGTATAGGTATGACTGGTGCGGTTACTTTTGTAATGGTAATTGCTACGATCGTAACCTATATGGTTCAAAAATATGTACTTGACGTTTTTAATGTTGGTTATTTACAAACCATTACCTTTATCTTAGTTATTGCATCGTTAGTACAATTAGTGGAAATCATTCTAAAAAAAGTTAGTCCTCCATTGTATCAGGCTTTAGGAGTATTTCTTCCTTTAATAACAACAAACTGTGCAATTCTCGGGGTAGCAATTATGACTATCCAAAAAGACTTAAACTTATTAGAAGCTGTGGCCTTTTCTACCGCAACAGCCATCGGTTTTGGATTAGCCTTAATAATATTTGCAGGTATACGTGAGCAACTTGACCTGGTTGATCTACCCAAAGGTATGAAAGGTACACCTATTGCATTGTTAGTAGCTGGAATTTTAGCCCTTGCTTTTATGGGATTTGCCGGATTAGTATAATCCATTCTCTATAGAATTTAAATTCTTTAAATCAGAAAAAGCCGCTCCTGATAATTCAGAGCGGCTTTTTTTGATTTGTGCCTCCTAAGTGATAATAACCTGAGTTCGATTAAAATTAGCGAGCTCAAATTTCAGTAAATGATTGATTTACAATATAATTTTTTGAGACATAGCGAGCTATGCTTCAATAATTCATTTGGTATACATCAATCATTTAATAAAATCTAAGCTCATTAATTTTAATCGATTTGAAGTTAATAGAAATTAGAATTTTTAATATTTGCAGATGAGTTACTAAAATATATCAAACTATTGCCATATTGCTTCTAAATAATATTCTTTACTGCGCACTTTTTTATTAGTTTTGCAGGTTGAAAGAAAGATTAGAAAGACATATCTGTATAAAATGACCAAAAATAAAGAACAAGAACTCGAAAATCTGGGCGAATTTGGATTAATAGAGCATCTTACAAGTAATATTGAAATTAAAAACAGCAGTACTAAATTCGGAATTGGAGATGATGCTGCTGTTCTGGAATATAAGGATAAACAAACCATAGTTACAACTGATTTATTGTTACAAGGCATCCATTTTGATTTGGTTTACACACCACTAAAACACCTGGGTTACAAAGCTGTGATGGTAAACTTAAGTGATGTTTATGCCATGAATGCAACACCAAAGCAAATTACCGTTTCCATTGGTGTTAGTTCAAAAATCAATCTGCGAATTTTAGATCAGTTATATGACGGTATTAAATTAGCCTGCGAAAAACATAACGTTGATTTAGTTGGAGGAGACACCTCAACTTCGTTAACCGGATTAACTATAAGCATCACTGCTATTGGTGAAGCTAATGAAAAGGATGTGGTATATCGAAGTGGTGCTAAACCTAATGATTTAATTTGTGTAACAGGAGATTTAGGGGGAGCATATATGGGCTTACAATTATTAGAACGTGAAAAAAGAGTTCACGCTTCCAGCAGTGATGTTCAACCTGATTTATCTGGTTATGACTATATTTTAGAACGTCAATTAAAACCAGAAGCCCGGAAAGATGTGATTGAGTTTTTAAAGTCCATTGATGTGAAACCCACCTCAATGATTGATATTTCTGATGGACTTTCATCTGAGATAAAACATATATGTAAAAAATCAAATACAGGTTGCCGGATCTATGAAAATAAAATACCTATAGATCACACAACATCGTTAATGGCTGAAGAATTAAATATGAACCCTACTGTTGCAGCCCTGAATGGTGGTGAAGATTATGAGCTATTATTCACAATATCATTGGAAGATTATGAGAAATTTTCGAAAGAAACTGAACTCAAAATCTATACCATAGGACATATCACTGAAGAAAGCAAAGGCACTTATCTGATTACAAATAGTGATCAGGAAGTTGAGCTTCAGGCTCAGGGATGGAATGCCATGAAACAGTAGACAGTAAGCAGTAAAGCTGAAGACTGAAGACTGAGGACTGATTACCATAAACTAATAACCAATTAGTACTAACAGAAACTGAAAAGATGTACGAATATATTAAAGGTCATATCATTGAATCAAGCCCTGCACATTGTATTGTAGAAAATAACGGAATGGGCTATTTTATTAATATTTCATTAAATACCTACACAAAACTTCAGAATCAAAAAGAAATACAATTATATCTTTTTGAGCAAATTAGAGAAGATGCTCATAACCTGTATGGATTTTATGAAAATTCTGAACGTAATATCTTTGTACACCTTATCTCTGTGAGCGGAATCGGAGCCAATACAGCGCGAATGATGTTATCCTCTATGTCTCCTGCAGAAATTCATGAAGCTATAATTACGGGTAATGTTAACCTTCTAAAAGGAATAAAAGGAATTGGTGCCAAAACAGCTCAAAGAGTAATTGTTGATTTAACAGATAAGCTGGGGAAAGAGCCTGTAGACCAAAAAATATTTGCGGCAGCAAACAATACAATAAAAGAAGAGGCGTTATCTGCTTTAGTGATGTTAGGTTTTGTAAAAAACGGAGCTCAAAAAGCTGTTGACAAAATTTTGTCTGCTGAACCGGATAGTAAAGTAGAAGATGTGATTAAAAAGTCACTTAAAATGTTATAACATAATTTTCTAGTACTATAATAAAGAGTTTCCTTTGTGTCGTGAAACCTATGCCATTAGTAACCTTTAATATTTTCAAAACTTGAGAAAAGTTTTTTCATATATTTCAGTCTGTTTTATATTGCTATTTTCATCTGCTTTTGTTGGATTTAATATAGTACATGCCAACAATCAAGCTTCTAATAGACCTCAACAGGAAATTCAGGAACCGGATTCAACAAAGCAAGAGACCAGATTTCAACCTCTTGAAAAAACAAACAATCCATTTCTGGATCCCGGTCAGACTAATGCCATACAACTCAAACAAACAGAGAGTTTAACATACACATCAAAATATAATCCTAAAACAGGATTAGTTTACTTTTACCGAAAAATAGGTAATATCGACGTTCTCCTTCCCTACACCATGACCCTTGAAGAGTATATGGATGATGACATTCGAAACTCAATGATGGCCTATTGGGAAGAAAGATCCAGAACAAATGATAATGACGGACGATTTGATCTGTTTAATCCTAACATAAACTTGGGAATTGATGGTTTAGATAATTTATTCGGAGGTAATTTAATAAATATAAAACCGCAAGGTAGAGCCGAATTAAGAATTGGGATTAATACTACCGAAATTGATAATCCAACTCTACAGGAAAACCTAAGAAAAACGACCACCTTTGATTTCGAAGAGAAAATTCAAATGAATATTCAGGGGAATATTGGTGATAAAGTTAAACTAGGCATCAATTATAATACTGAAGCTACATTTGATTTTGAAAATGAGGTTAAACTGGAGTATGAAGGAAAAGAAGATGATATCATTCAGTCAATTGAGGCTGGTAACGTATCATTATCACTTCCGGGGACTTTAATTACAGGAAGTCAAAGCTTATTTGGTGTAAAAACAGATATGCAATTTGGAAAGTTGAGTGTAAGCACTGTTCTTTCTCAACAAAGAGGTGAAACTTCTGTATTGGATATACAGGGTGGTGCGCAAAAACAGGAATTTGAGTTACCTATAAATGAATACGATAAAAACAGACACTTTTTTCTTTCTAACTTTTTTCGTGATCAGTATAATGAAGCCCAAAAAAACTATCCGATTCAGTCAAAAATAACAGTTAAAAAAATTGAGGTCTGGATTACCAATAGAGCCAGCAACTTTGATGATGCCCGAAACATATTAGGATTTATGGATCTGGGTGAAACAGGCTCCAATATGTATAACACTGATGCATGGGATCCTGCTCCATATAAAAACCCTGATAACGAATCCAATAATTTATACAATCAGTTAAATAATAGATATTCTGCAATCAGAGATATTAACGCAGTTTCAAAAACCTTTAGTGGAACCAGTATCGTGAGTGGTATCGATTATGAGAAAATTGAAAATGCGCGTCTGTTATCACCTTCTGAATACACATTAAACAGCCGTTTAG
Source organism: Marinilabiliaceae bacterium (assembly GCA_050296935.1). GTDB lineage: Bacteria > Bacteroidota > Bacteroidia > Bacteroidales > Marinilabiliaceae > Saccharicrinis. Next base: position 41,561 of record JBNKRV010000290.1, read on the forward strand.
GTTTTATTTCTCTTAATTCATCATTAAATGCTGATGAAGTATTAGCTGTTGCATTTGAATACGATTATGCCGGAGAAACATTTACTGTGGGTGAATTCACTAATTCATTAAGTGAAGCAGGCAGTACATTATTTCTTAAATTGATTAAAAGTACTAATCTGACTCCGGAGGTAAAACCAACCTGGGATCTGATGATGAAAAATATTTATGCCATCAGGGCATATCAGGTGAATCGTGATGACTTTGAGTTCGACATTGCATATGTTGATGACTCTACCGGAGCTTATATCAATTATTTACCAGAAGATTACCTGTTTCCGGAAGATAGCATTCCACTTCTATTACGTTTATTAGATTTAGATAAACTCAATGAAGTATACGACCCAATACCTGATGGCACATTCGATTATATTGAGAATCAAACCATTTATCCACAAAATGGCAGGATCATTTTCCCTATGCTGGAACCTTTTGGGACACATATTAAAGAGTTAATTGAAAACCGCCCAAATCTGACAGATACTCAAAAGCAGCAGTTAATTGATAAATACGTTTACCAATCCCTATATACAACCACACAAACATTAGCAACACAAGAAGCTGAGAAAAATAAGTTTTGGTTAAGAGGATCATACAAATCCTCCACTAGTAGTGAAATATCACTGAATGCACAGAATATTCCCCAAGGTTCGGTGATCGTAACCGCTGGTGGAATTAAATTAACTGAAAATGTTGATTATACTGTTGATTATTCATTTGGTACAGTTAAAATTATAAATCAGGGATTATTATCCAGTGGATCACCCATTCAGGTTTCACTTGAAAGTCAAAGTTTATTTAACCTGCAAACGAAAACATTAATCGGTACCCACCTGAATTATCAATTCAATGAAAATTTCAACATCGGGGGTACCGTTGAGTATTTAAGAGAACAACCTCTTACTCAAAAAGTAAACATTGGAGATGAACCTATAGCGAATACAATTTACGGTTTCAACACCTCCTACTTCACCGAATCACAATGGTTAACCAACACTCTTGATAAATTGCCTCTTCTTCAATTGAAAGATCCTTCAAGTGTAGAGTTTGAAGGGGAATTTGCACAATTATTACCCGGACATCCGAATGTAATTGAAGATGAAGGTCAGGCATATATTGATGATTTTGAAGGCACTGAGACTTCCATTGACATGCGAAACTGGACTGCCTGGAGTTTGGCAAGTACTCCCAAAGGACAACCGGACATGTTTCCAAACGCAGACAACATCAATGATTTAAGTTATGGTTACGATCGCGCTAAATTAGCATGGTACACCATTGATCCTCTTTTTTCAAGAAAAAATCAGTATACACCAAACCATATAGTTAGTGATTTAGATGAAAAATCAAACCACTATGTTCGTCAGATTTTTCAGGATGAGATTTTCCCAAATCGGGAAACTGCCTATGGCGAACCTACATATCTGAGTGTACTAAACCTGGCCTATTATCCAAAAGAAAGAGGACCTTACAACTACCAAACGGATGGTTACGATACCAATGGTCAGCTAATCAACACGGATAATAATTGGGGGGGTATTCAACGCAGAGTTGAAACTAACGATTTTGAAGCCGCCAATATTGAATTCATTGAATTCTGGGTGATGGACCCGTTCATATACAATGAGAATCTTGATGGAGATTTATTTATAAACCTGGGTAATATCTCTGAGGATGTTCTCAATGACTCCAGAAAATATTTTGAACAGGGTATGCCGGGCCCTGATGAACCTTTTGAAGTAGATAGTACAGCCTGGGGGTATGTGCCAACGAAACAAAGTCTGGTTAATGCATTCAGTAACGAACCTAACGTTCGTATCAGACAGGATATTGGATTAGACGGACTAACAAACGAACAGGAAAGAAGCTTCCATAAAGCATTTATGGATCAGATAGAATTCCTAAGAAATAACGGAGGCCTTTCAGAAGAAGCTTATCAAAAAATTTATGATGACCCTTCTGCAGACAACTATCATTATTACAGGGGGAGCGATTTTGATCAGAATAAAGTAGGAATTCTTGACCGGTACAAAAACTTTAACGGACCCGAAGGAAACTCTGTTCCATCTGAATTTTCGCCGGAAGCGTACTCAACAGCGGCTCTTTCACAACCAGATCAGGAAGATATTAACAAAGACAATACATTAAGCGAAACTGAAAGCTATTTCCAGTATCACGTAGCTCTAAACGCAGATAATATGCAAGTTGGCGAAAACTATATTACTGATTTGAGAACTAAAGTGATTACGCTTCCTAACGACAAAGTAGATACTGTAAAATGGTATCAGTTCAGAATCCCTGTTGCAACTCCTGATGCTACTGTTGGTAATATTTCCGACTTCAGATCCATTCGATTTATGCGTATGTTTTTACGCGGCTTTAATGATACAACAGTATTACGATTTGCAACCCTGGATTTAGTTAGAAGCGAATGGAGAAAGTATACCAACGAACTGGCAGAAAAAAATGAGGTTATTGCCACAAATCAAAATACTCGTTTTGAAACAGGTTCGGTTAACATAGAAGAAAATGCAGATAAAACGCCAATTGGATATGTACTTCCTCCTGGAATAGACCGGATAATTGATCCTGCTAATCCTCAGCTCCGTCAGTTAAATGAGCAATCTATTATTTTAAAAGTTACTAACCTTCCTAAAAATGAAAGAAAAGCCATTTTTAAAACTATGAATATTGACATGCGCCAATATGGAAGAATTAAAATGGAGGTGCATGCTGAAGAATTAATTGGAGAAGAAGGTTCAATCGGGGACAATAATGTGATGGCTTTTATTCGCATGGGATCTGACAGCAAAGATAACTACTATGAGTATGAAATCCCTTTAAAAATGAGTCCTCATGGTACCATTATAGCTGAAGAAGTATGGCCGGAAAGTAATCGCTTTGATTTCGACTTACAGGAACTACAGACCACAAAATTAGAACGAAACAGAAGTAACTCCCCAACGAATGATGTATTCAGGAGGCAAGTAGGTAACAACTTGATAAAAATAAAAGGTAATCCTAATCTGGGAAACATTCGTACTATCATGTTGGGAGTTAGAAGTACTGTTGGAAACAAAGATGTGTCTTTTGAAACCTGGTTTAATGAATTACGCCTTTCGAACTTTAACGAAAAGGGAGGATGGGCTGCCAATGCACGAATGAATGTTAAACTTTCTGATTTTGGTAATGTTTCATTTGCCGGAAGCACCTCTTCAGCAGGGTTCGGTAGTATTGATCAAAGCGTAACAGAAAGAAGTCAGGAAGACTTTTACCAATATGATTTTGCCACAAATCTGGAACTGGGCAAATTATTAGGTGCTGAATCCCGCATGTCTATTCCTTTTTACTATTCTCAATCAAAAGAGGTTACCACTCCGGAGTATTATCCTTTAGATCCTGACATACCCATAGATGTAGCGTTAGATAATGCTCAAAGTGATGCGGAGAGAGATAGCATTAAAAATTTATCGCAAGATGTAGTTGATCGTAAAAGCATCAATTTTACCAATGTAAAACTGAAGCCCAAAAACAACGAGAAACCAAAGATATATGACGTTTCAAATCTATCTGCAACTTATGCATATAATGAAACAAAAGCACACGATCCTAACACTGAAAAATCAATAGATAAAGACTTTAAGGCTGTACTTGCCTATAATTTCAATAACAGACCCAAAGTTTATGAACCCTTTAAAAACAGTAAGCTTTTAAAAGGGAAAGCCTTTAAACTCATTAAAGATTTCAACTTTTCATTAATGCCAACTCAGCTTTCTTATAAAACTGAGATGCTTAGAAATTATCGTGAAACCCATCTGAGAAATTTAAATAATCCGAGCTATAAGATTCCGGTTACTGTTCGAAAGGATTTTAACTGGAACAGATATTTTGACATCAGATACAACCTTACAAAATCTTTAAAATTTGATTTTAGTTCGGCCACTAATGCTCGAATAGATGAACCGGAAGGATTAGTTAATAAAGAAGATATGGACCAGTACGATCTATGGAAAGACTCTGTATTAACAAATATATTTAATGGAGGAAGGGTAACCAATTACCAGCACAATTTTAACATCAATTACAACCTGCCTATTAATAAATTACCCCTGCTAAACTGGACCAATTCAACAGTGCGTTATACGGGTATGTATAATTGGGTAGCAGCCCCTCAATCAACCGATGAAACTTTAGACTGGGGAAATACAATAAGAAACTCAAATAATGTACAAGGATCTTTTCAGATGAACCTGAATACTCTTTATAATCAAAGTAAGTATTTGAAGGGTTTAAGCCGGAAATACGGTAATCAGAGGTCTGAAAATAAAAACACTAAAAGAACGGTAAGATATAATGACGAGGGCATTACATTAGTAAAGGGGCAATCATATATCATCAACCATAAACTAAAAACCGATGACGTCAGAGTACGTATGTTCGATCAAAACGGAAGAACTGCACGAGGTAAAACAGTACCAATAAACGATTCAAAGATTGAATTCATACCTGAAGCTGATTATGAAGATGCAAGAGTTATGGTTACCGGTACTGTGGAAGATAAAACAACCATTATAGGTACTATTGTTGATTACACAGCTATGGTTGCCACTGGAGTGAAAAATATCTCGTTAAATTATAATGAAACAAACGGTACCATTTTACCCGGATATTTACCTTCTTCAAGATTTATGGGAACATCCACTTACAATGGTTTTAGTGCACCTGGTTATGGATTTGTATTAGGAATGCAAGATCGGAACTTTGCAAAAAAAGCGGCTGATAACGGATGGATTACAGCTGATGAGATCAATCAGCCCTACATTATGACCCATCAGGAAGACTTTACTGTTAAAGCCACGATACAGCCTATAAATGGATTAAGAATAGATTTAAATGCCAATAGAAGATATTCTAACAACATGGATGAGTATTATTTTATGGAAGGTGACAAATTCTCATCATCTAACACCAGAGAAAACGGTAATTTTTCTATGACATTTAATATCATTAATACAGCTTTTAATAAGGTTAGTAAAAAAGGTACTTTTGAATCTTCAGCTTATAATAAGTTTTTGAGTAACAGACAGGATATTCTGGATAGATTAATTGGTAAAAGGGAAGGTAATCCCGACAATAAAACGGATGAATATTCGCTAAAACCTAACAAATATGGATACAATGAGTATTCACAAGATGTATTAATCCCGGCATTTCTTTCTGCATATAGTGGAACTGATCCTGATAACATTTTCCTTGATCTATTCCCGTCAATACTCAAGATGCATCCGAACTGGAGGGTTACTTATAACGGATTATCAAAAATTAAACCGTTGAAGAAATATATTCGTTCTTTCGATATTTCTCATGGTTACAGGTCAACCTATAACATAGGTTCATATGCTACAAACATTGATTACAATGATAATGAAAGTGGAATTAGCTGGATAAGAGATGTACAACAAAACCTTTACCTATCAGAATATCAAGTAAATTCAGTTACACTAGACGAAACATTCAGTCCTTTAATTGGCTTTAACATTACCTGGCAAAACAGTTTAACCACGCGATTCGAAATCAAGAATAAAAGAACATTAAACTTAAGCTTAACAAGTAATCAGCTAATTGAAAATCACAATGACGAATTTGTAATTGGATTGGGATACCGGTTTGATAAAATGGATATGATTTTAGGCAGTGGCAGAGGGGCTAAAAAAATGTCCAGTGATTTAAATTTAAGATTTGATATATCAGTAAGAGACAATATTTCACTGATAAGAAAAATTGAAGATGGTGTAAATCAGTTAACTTCAGGTGCAAAAATAACTACTATTAAATTTACAGCTGACTATGTATTAAGTGATCGGTTCAACATGCAGGTATTTTATGACAGAGGTGTTAACAAGCCATATATTTCATTATCATATCCGACTACTACAAGTAATTTTGGTGTAAGCTTTAGTTTTTCATTAACCCAGTAAATTTGGTTCTCATACAGCATATTGTGTCCGAACATTTATATACCGTTGCGCCCGGTTTAACAAACATCATTTTATTTATATTGTAATGATATCCCCTATCTATATATTGACAGTTAACTAATGTTTTTAACCAGTAATATGCATTAGAAAATACATTACGCATTGAAATTACAATAGATCAGTTTTTAAGATCCTTCATTTTCGTCTGCGTTTGAGATTGTTTTTTATTTTCCTCTTTAATTATTGTTTTAAAGAAAGCTGTCTCAAACCACTTCAAAAACACTAAGGTTAAGTATTCGGATACATTTGGAGTGATTAAATTATGCATCTTTAAACTTGTTTTTGCTTTACTTATGAAAAACATACTAAAACACACATACTCCCTTGCCATTATTGCATGTTTACTTTGGTCTACTGCATTTGCAGGCATAAAGATCGGGCTACAATATACAACTCCATTTCAATTTGCTGGTATGCGTTTTTTCCTGGCTGGCATTCTAATTCTTCCTCTAACCCGAAACTACAAAAAACTATTTCGTGCTCTAAGAGATCATCCCTGGCAGATATTTAAAGTATCTCTTTTCCAGACTATCATTTTATATAGCCTTTTTTATACAGGAATAAATATGGTTTCCGGTGCGATTACAGCCATTATTATTGGCTCTCAGCCACTCTTTGCCGCAATTGTATCCAGCATGATGCAAAAGAACGACCGTTTAAGTTCCCAAAAGCTAGGTGCGATATCATTAGGTATAACAGGTATCATATTAATTGCATATCATAAGGGATTTTCTTCTGAAAATGGGTTGAATCAGATTATTGGAATACTAATATTATTACTGGCAAACATTGCCTCCGGGGTTGGAAATGTATTTGTTGTACGACAGAAAGGTAAAATGAGTCCTTCAATTCTGAGTTCCTGGCAAATGATAATTGGCGGTTTTTCAATCTTTATATTATCATTATTCATTGAACCTTTTAATGGATTTACTCATCCATACCCGTATTACATATCATTGGGATGGCTAAGTTTCCTATCGGCTTCAGCATTTACAATATGGTTTTATCTTTTACAGCGTCCCGGAGTACTAGTATCTGATTTAAACATCTGGAAATTTATAATTCCAATCTTTGGAGCCATTTTAAGTTGGCTAATTATTCCTGAAGAAGAACCAGAAGTCATCCCTATAGTTGGTATGATAATTATTGGAGCCTCCTTAATATTTTATGGTATTATCAATAAAAATAAGAAATAGTCAATTTAAATAGTTATACCTATTTCACCATGAGGCTGGCGCTAAATAGTGTTCGTCTATAAAGTCCAACTACTGCGTTGTTGCTCAAAATTCAAATCCTCATATACGCTGGTATACTGCGGTTTGAATTTTTCATACGCCTTGTATTTAAACTTTATAATTCAAACTCCCGACTTTATGGACAGACACTAAATATTTTTAGAGACATTAACTCTAAATTGAAGTATTGCCGAAGTTTCTACGATATTTTGTAACGCAAAATAAACTGAATAGAATGATATTATAGCGCCAATATTACGGGGATAATGGTATTAAACATTAATATTGTTTTTGACACTATCATTATTATACTTAAACAATGAGGCCACATCAATATAAAATGTAAAAGTGGTACCCTTTTCAATCTCCGATTCAACTTTAATATCACCCCCAAATAAATTCAACAGATTACTTACAATACTTAATCCCAGTCCCATACCGTTATAAAATTTAGTGTAGTTTTGAGCTTTTTGAAATGGTTCAAATATTAATTTTAAATCTTCTTTCTCAATTCCAATTCCTGTATCCTCAATTATAAACATTATAGGATGAAAATCTTCTTTATCCATTTTTTTCAGCCTGAATCCTTTTGCTTCTAATTCTTTTGCCTGAACAGATTTAACTGAAAGTTTAACATACCCCTCCCTGGTAAACTTAAATGCATTTCTTAATAAATTGGATACGATTTGTTTTAAACGGTATCTATCGATAAATATACTTGAATCTGCTGTTGTTAGTTCGTATGATTGCATAAAACGCACACTCTTGCTCTTTTCTTCAAAAACCAATTCATCAATTGTTTCCTTCACTAATGTGGGTATATGCGTTTCATGACCTATTAATTGAATGTTTCCTGTTTCTATGCGTGATATATCAATAATATCATTGATTAAAACCAGTAATGTTTCGCTACTTTGGCTGATTACATTTAGAAAATGTTTTTTTTGCTCTTGTTCAAAATCTTCTGATTGAAGCAAGCTTGAAAAACCAATAATCGCATTCATAGGCGTTCTGATTTCATGCGATAGATTGGCCAGAAACGACGTTTTCAATCTGTCCGATTCCTCAGCCTTTATCTTTGCATTTTCTAAATCTGCAGTTCTTAGCTTTACAATATCTTCAAGGTAATTCCTATGAATCTCCAGTTCTGTTTTTTGATTAAGAATCTCCTCTTTAGTTGACCTTAGTTCCTCATTAGCATAAGTTAAAGCTTTAGTTTTCTCTTCTACCTTCTTTAATAATATTTTCTCTTGTTTATCATACCACGCCAATCTGATTTTAAATATTAATAGAATTATTGTTGCTCCTATTAAACCTAATAATATTCTGAAAACCAAAGTTTGATAAAACTCTGCTTTAACTTTAAGTTCTAATTCAGCAACACCAGCACTTTCAATCCCATCATTGTTATACCCTTTTACTCTAAGAGTATAACTCCCTTTATTTAAATTATTATAGGTTATCACCTGATACGAATAACCTTCATTCCAATCTTTATCAAAACCCTCCAACTTCCATTTAATCTTATTTTCATTGCTATTTGAATAATTTAATATTGATATATAAAATTCAATGGTCGACTTGTTCCCATCAATAACAATGGAAGAATCGGACAGATAAACAACATCATCGTATAAGTAATCACCATGAGAAACAAGGTTATCTTCTACAAGATAGGAATCAATGAATAAATCTGCTTTATATTCATTTATCGGTAAATCATTGGGGTTAAACTCAATAAAACCACCATACCCTCCAAATAAGATATTACCATCTGGTGCATGGTAACAGGCTAAATCATTAAATTCATTACAATAAGTACCATCTATTGATTTAAAATTATTGGTTTCCCTGGTTTGAGTATTAACTCTGCTAATACCAAAGTTGGAACTTATCCAGAAGTTGCCATTATCATCAGGTACAATTCCATATACATAACTATCCAACATATCAATAGCCAGTTCCCTGGATATTGTATTGCTTTGCGGATCATAAATTAATACTCCATTACCGTATGTTGCCAGCCAGATATTATCATTTGAATCTACTTTAATATCTAAAATTATATTAGGCTTTTGGGGGTTATCTGTAAGATCTTTAACCCGGATACAGGAGTATACTCCTGATTTCAGATCATATTTCCAAAGCTCGCCCCTTCTATTGGATATCCAAAGCAGGTTTTTATCCATCGAATAATCAATGGATGTAAACCGATAATTTAAGGATGTACTATCGCAATTTTTTATGGGTAATAGCTCATAGCTATTGGTTAAAACATTTAATTTTATTAAGCCAGATCGACTTGTCAGATATATTTCATTTTTAACAATTGGCGTTAAACACGTAATAAAGTTTATTCGCTGATCATCATAAGATGGAATTTTAAACCGTGTAATTTTAAATTCATCTTTATTCAGGTTATAAGTAACTAATCCTTTATCTGTACAAATCCATAAATTACTTTTATCATCTTCAATAATTCTATAGGGAATAGAACCTATATTAAAATCAACTTTTTCGAATAATTCATTAGATTTCTTTTTCCTATAAAGCTGGCCATTTGATTTCAACCAGTAGCTTCCCTTCGAATCTTTGATTAACGTATATGTTTCATTGATTTCACCATTGCTTAACTCTGAAAGGTTAAAGTGTTTAAATTTCGATTTATAATAATCATATTTTGAAAGTCCCTTGCTAGTAGCAACAAATAGAATTGTACTATTCTGACATAGTTGTAAATCATTTATTTGATTACTTACAATGGCATCTTCTCCAGATTGGGTAGTATAATGATTTTCAACTTCATTATTGCTGTTCACATAATATAGACCATTATTTTCTGAACCAATCCAATATCCTCCTTTGCTATCCATCGCAATATTATTCAACTCAATACCTTCTGATGCTTGATATATTTTTTTAACAAGCCCTTTTTGCCAATTAAAATTATATAGAGTATTACCAGATGTAAAAACAATGTTATCGTTATCACTTTCAATGAGATGAATAATAGGCAATGATTCTTTAACCGGTTGGGTTTCAAAAGATGATCCAGTAAAAAAGTAAGACTGAAGATACTCTCCCTGATAATTAAACTGCATTAAACCATCAGTAGTTGTTACCCAGATAAAGTTTTGTTGCTTAGTAATATTGGTTATGATATCCGGAAATTCAAACTTAGATTTATAGGCATCATTAAGTTTAATAAAAACATTCGTCGATGGGTGAAAATAATAAAGTCCTTGAGAGTTAGTTCCCACTAAAAGACAGTCTTTTGTAAAGTGACAAAGAGAAGTAATTTCTACAATACCTGAGCTATTGGATGCATCTGGCTTTATATAAAACTGCTCATAAGAGTTTTTAACAATATCGACCTTATTAATTCCTCCAATTGATGTTCCAACCCAAAATGTATAGGCAAATAAATTCTGTTCAATGCAATTAATGGCGTTATCACTTAAGACTACACTATCACCATTACTTCTCCCAAAAATGTCAAAAAATAATCCATCATGCCTCATAAGTCCATCAGAGGATCCGATCCACACATAACCTTTACTGTCTTGATAAAGGGTTTTTAATCGTGTATGAAACAGCTCACTCTGATCACTGTAGTTTTCAAAACCACCAAATTCAGATTGAGCAAATAATTCCAATTCAGAATAAAACAGGGTACTTAAAAAAATTAATAATGCTAACTTGCTCTTATTCACTATATATAATTATCACAATACATTTATGCTAACGATAATAAAATAAAAAAGTTACTTTAAAATTATTCAAACCCCTAAGAATTGAATGGCAACTCCTGATAAGAATATCAAAATGCCAGCAATAAAATGAGTATATAAACTTATTTTTTTTGTTGACACAAAAGTAAATCCGTAACTGATCATTAATACAATACCAAGCATTGTAAGCAGAGTTGTTATTCCAAAAACAACTACTACCTGCAGCATTCCTGAAATACTTATTTGAGATGCCGGGTAAAGTAACAATGGAATCAGAACCTCACAAGGTCCTAATACAAAAATAATAAATAACACCCATGGTGTTATTGACTTACCTTTACTTGAATGCACATGGCTGTGAGAATTATAATGAGTATGCTTATGCTTATGAAAAATTCCATCCTGATGTAAATGAACATGTGAGTGAGGTTTGCCTTTTAAAGCTTTTCGAAGTCCCCATATTGAATAAACTAATCCAAATGCGATCAAACTCCATGCTGCCAGGTTTCCTCTTGTGGATTCAATAAAATTTAACTTTTCCAGACTCAATCCAAAAGCAATACCTACCAGACCAAGAATTACAGAGCTCAAAATATGTCCAATACCGCAAATAAAAGTTAACAAGAGCACTTTACTCACATTCCAATTCTTTGCTTTCCCAATTAAAATAAATGGCAAATAATGGTCAGGACCCAGTATCGTGTGTACAAAACCGGCTCCAGCTGCAGTAATGGTTAGCAATTGAATTTCATTTGTCATTTAATACCTTTGATAAAGTAACAATTATGCTAGTTGTAAATGTATCTAATTTTAATGATTAAATGAATATATATCAACACATTAATCCACTAATTTTGTTGACAATATTAATTACTCAGATTTAAATATCTATTTCAACTATAGTTATCCCACTCCCTCCGTATTGAATATGTTCATCCCGACAACTCTTAACATGAGGCATTGTATTGAGCATTTCTCTTAACATCTTTCTCAGAATCCCATTCCCTTTCCCATGCAATATCTTAATTGAACTTACCTCACACATCACTGCTTCATCAATATGATTGGTTACAATCTGAATGGCTTCATCGGCTCTTTGTCCACGAACATCAATATCTGGTTTAAAGGTAAGTTTCCGTTGCCGCACTTTTTCTGCAACATTAGCTCCCAGACTTGGCTGATGAACTGATCTCATAACCTGTTTAACCTGATTCTTACTCAATTTCTCTAAGCGGCTAACTTTAACATTTGTCATTAACTGACCAAATGCCACCAATGCATTCTTACCGTTCAATTCCAAAACTTCTCCGGGGAGAGACTGACCTTCAAGCTTTACGCTGTCTCCTTTGCGAATAATATTATCCTCTATTACTTTCTTAGCGTTATTATGCTTTAATGGATTAGTTTTTAATTGTTCCTTCCCACTCCCTTCCTGATGCGTTTCCTCTTTATTTTCACTTTTTTTTAATTGGCGATTTTTAATTTTTTCAATCTCACGCTCTATCTTTCTTTGCTTTTTATCGTCCTTTTTATCAAGCTTTTCTTTAAAAACACCAAGCGATTCTCTGGCTTTTTTAGTTCTTTCCTTTTCTGCCTGACTTTCTTTAATCTCCCGAATCGTTTTCTCAATCTTTTTATTGGCAGTAGACATTAATTCTTCTGCTTCCTTTTGAGCTGATTCAATTATTCGATCTCTTTCTTTTTTACTTCTTTCCAATTGCTGAAGATATTTGTCATATACCTCATCCAGTTGTTTATCCTTTCTACGAATATTATCGCGTTTTTTCTCCCAGTACCTTTTATCTCTGGCAATTTCTCGTAAATGCTTATCAAAATTGATATGGTCCTCTCCGATTTGTGCTTTGGCGTTATCCAATAAATCCTCTGGCAATCCAATTTTTCGAGCTATTTCAAAGGCAAAAGAACTTCCTGGTTGTCCTATTAACAATTTAAAAAGTGGCTTTATCTGGTGCGTATCGAATTGCATCGCCCCATTCTCAATACCTTCTACTCCAGACGCGTAATGCTTTAGATTAGTATAGTGCGTTGTAATTACACCATTTAACTTCATTGAATTAAATTGCTTAAGAACTGATTCTGCAATAGCTCCTCCTAATGCAGGTTCTGTACCGGTACCAAATTCATCAATAAGAATTAAGGTTTCAGGATTACTATTTTTCAGAAAGTACTTCATATTCAATAAATGAGAACTATAAGTACTTAAGTCGTTTTCAATAGACTGCTGATCTCCAATATCTATAAAAATATTTTTATAAACACCCATGGTACTTCTTTCATCCATTGGAACCAGTAATCCACACTGAAACATATATTGTAATAAACCAACAGTTTGTAAACATACTGATTTACCCCCTGCATTCGGACCAGAAATAAGCACAATTCGCTGTTCTTTATTTAACTGAATAGTTAAAGGAACCACCTCTTTACCTTCGGCCGAATGTTGTAAATATAACAATGGATGCAATGCATCTTCCCAATTCACCTCCGGATGATTAACCATATTAGGTAAACAAGCATTTATTTGAAGTGCAAACTTAGCCTTTGCTCTGATAAAGTCCATGATTCCTAAAAACTCATAGGAGAATATTAAATCATCAATATATGAACGAATACTGCCTGAAAACGCCATCAGAATTCTTTGCACCTCTCTTCTTTCTGCGTATTCTAACTCTCTGATTTCGTTATTAATTTCTACAATTTCGGCAGGTTCAATAAAAGAAGTTTTACCCGTAGAAGACTCATCATGAATGATGCCATTCAATTTTCTTTTGTTTCCTGCCGGAACAGGTATAACAGCTCTTCCATCACGAATGGCCACATTCGTATCTGCTTCCACTAAACCTTCTTTACGTGCATGACTCAATATAGCAGCCATCTTTCTGGAAACACTTCCTTGTTTTTTTATAATTTCATTTCTGATGCGGGCTAATTCTGGCGAGGCATTATCTTTAATCTTACCAAACTTGTTTAATATTCCATCAATCCTTTCAAAAATATAAGGGTAAACCATTACTTTCGAAGCAATTTCACGAAGAAATGGGTATAAATTTTGTTCCTCTTTAGATTTAAAGAACCTGACAATATCTTTTACTGATAATAACGATCGACGTAAATCAAAAATCTCCCTTTCTTCGAGGAAAAGACCTTCTACTTTAATTCGTTGTAAAGGACCTCGTACATCAATATAATAACTCGTAGGAAAAGAAGACTCTTCAACACATATTCTCTTAAATTCATTTGCTTGATTAACCCATCGATAAATGACATCATGTAATGTTACATAGCGCATTTCATCAACTCGCTCCTTACCCAATGAACTTAAACATTGCTCCTTAATCAGCTCACGTACCTTGTTAAAACGGATCTTATCTTCAAAAAATTCTGGATATATCAACTTCTACCGATTTTTAAATATTTCTGCAAAAGTAATAAAAATCAGAACTTGTGTCATTTTTGAATCTTTGAATATGCTGAATTAATTACTGGAAACAAATATGGATCAATACCGCTGAAATAACAATTAGTGTAGAAATCGCTTCAGTAATTTTAAATATTCCTCATAATATCGTAACCACAATTAATATTCAATAATATAGCATTGAAACATAAAGAACTATTAAATCTGATCCAAACGCTATTAAAAATCATTAGTGTCCGGTATAAACTATTTAACCTTAGCATAATCTTTATTTCTAACGGGTTATAAGGTATCTTTCAAATATCAGGGTAGCATTTCCGCCTTCATGAAAAAGCGGCGGCTCTTTTTGTTTACTTTTTCGAGCTGTAGCGAAAAAGTAAAAGCCTGTCTGGCTCGAAGACAAAGGTTAACAAACAATTAAAATCGAATATTTACCGGACACTAGTGATTAAATATATAAAACTCATATCATATAGGAGAAACTTCATTTTGATTTCTTTATTTACCCTCAAATTGATTCCTTCTATAAAAATCTGACAAACAATATGGGGTAAATTTCTTAACTTGATATTCTTAATATATATAAAGATGTTTACTCCGGAACCACAAAAAGTTTTAATTGTAGATGACTCACAAACTAACGTTATGGTTTTATGTGATGCTTTAAAAGATTACAACTGTCTATTTGCAACAAATGGTGAAAAAGCACTAAAAATTGCCCATAGTGATAAGAAACCTGATTTAATTTTACTCGACACCATTATGGAAGGAATGGATGGATATGAAGTCTGTTCTAAACTAAAAAAAGACAATAAAACCAAAGATATCCCTGTTATATTTTTAACCGGACAAACAGCTCCTGAATATTTAATTAAGGGATTTAATGTTGGAGCTGTTGATTTCATTACAAAACCTTTTAATATTGATGAACTTACAATCAGAGTATCAACTCAATTAAAATATAAAAAAACATTAGACGATAATGCCCGATATTTAAAATCGATTGAAGACATATATGATACTGTTACAGATAGCATGTATTATGCACAAAGAATTCAGAATGCAACTTTACCCCATCGGAGTTATCTGGACAAATTAATGAATGATTATTTTGTAATATTTAAACCCAGAGACATTGTAAGTGGAGATTTTTATCTGGCTAATAAAATTCATAATAAATTATTGCTTGTGGTTGCAGATTGCACCGGTCATGGAGTTCCCGGAGCTTTAATGAGTATGATGAGTATGGCCATTATAAAGGATATAATAAATGCTGAAAACATTATTGAACCACCAAAAATCTTAAATTTACTTCGAAAAACCATTATCTCAACATTTTATGGTGGTGGGAACGAAGTAATTACCGATGGTTTAGATGCTTCAATTGTACAAATTGATTTAAAAACCGGTGAATTAAAATATTCCGGTGCTAATTTATCTATTTACATCATCAGAAACAATGAGCTTATTGAAATGAAAGGTGACAGAATGCCTGTTGGTTCGTATCCTAACCAAGCTCCTTTTTCACTGCGACGTATGATTGCACAGGAAGACGACTGTATTTATTTATTCTCTGATGGATTCGCTGACCAATTTGGAGGCGAAGCCAATAGAAAAATGATGCATCGAAATTTCAAAAATACAATTCTAAAGTATCATCATTTAAAAATGGATAAACAGAAAAACAGATTGGAACAATATTTTGCAGATTGGAAAGGGTTTAATGAACAAATAGATGATGTTTTATTAATGGGATACAGATTTACTTATAAAAACAAAGCCTAAAATTCATTTCTCAGACCTGTTATTATATTTCATTAAGCGACGCTATTTGATCTCAACAACAATTGTATTTGATGCTTTATCATGCCAGCCATTTCCTTCATTGCCCAGAAAAGAAAAAGCTTCAAATGGGATAAAACGAACTAATGATCTTAACACAATCACCTTAAACCCCGGCCTCTCCCCTTTTTCATTCACAACCTTTGTTTTAGTAATAAACTTAGCAAAAGTTCTACCTGTTAAAGCCTCCAGTGTCACAAAATAAATCATCCCTACAACAAAAGTCATCAAGTATGATAACGCGCGATTATCACTTAACAAGTATAATAACGAAGGAGCTACAATAGATAAAACTATGCTTGTGAATATGGAAAACCCAATAGTGAATAGAAATAAGAAGATTACATCAAGAATATAATTAGCAAACCTTTTTCCTTGACTTGCAATATTTTTGGTAGCTTCATTTTTAAGCCGGTTATTTTCAAACTTTAGTTTTAATTCAGGATCTTCCTGAAAGGACTCACATTCATACTGGAATTCAGCTCTTTTCCCGGTTAATTGGCAGATGATACCTTGTTTTGAGTCAAATGATTGCCTGGTACAGACTTTACAAAATTTAAGTTGTTGTTCTCTTGTCATGAATAATGTTATTAAAGAATCCTCAATAAATCATATGGGTATAAAAAAACGGCGAACTTAATAAAGTTCGCCGCTATCTCAAAATAAATGCTAAATACTGTTCTTTTTAATATTTGCCTGTGCTGCAGCAACCCTTGCAATCGGGACTCTGTATGGAGAACAAGACACATAGTTCATTCCTACAGAATCACAGAATTCAACAGAAGAAGGCTCCCCTCCATGTTCACCACAAATACCAACTTTAAGATCCGGTTTAACTGACCTTCCTTTTTGAGTGCCCATTTCAACTAACTGACCGACTCCGGTTTGATCTAATACCTGGAAAGGATCATGTTTAAGTATTCCTTTTTCCAAATAAATTGGTAAAAACTTGTTGGCATCATCTCGCGAATATCCAAAGGTCATCTGTGTTAAATCGTTGGTTCCAAAGGAAAAGAAATCAGCCACTTCAGCCACCATATCAGCAGTAAGTGCTGCTCTTGGAATCTCAATCATGGTACCTACCAGATATTCAACAGTATCACCCCGTTCATTAAAAATCTGATGGGCTGTATCATGAATTAATTTAGCTTGCATTTTCAACTCTTCGACTGTCCCGATTAACGGAACCATAATCTCAGGAATGGTATCAATACCTTTTGCCTTTAAATTTAACGCAGCTTCAATAATAGCCCGAGCCTGCATTTCCGTAATTTCTGGATACGTATTACCCAAACGGCAACCTCGATGTCCCAGCATTGGGTTAAATTCTGATAAGTCAGACACTTTTGTTTTCACTTCAGCCAGGCTAATGCCCATTTCTGTGGCCATTTCCTGCTGAGCTGCTTCCGTATGGGGAACAAATTCATGCAATGGCGGATCCAGTAAGCGTATCGTTACTCCGAAACCTTTCATAGCTTCAAGAATGCCTTCAAAGTCACTGCGCTGGTATGGAAGTAATTTTGCTAATGCAGCACGACGGCCAGCTTCATCTGATGAAAGAATCATCTCTCGAACAGTTTTAATCCTTTCTCCTTCAAAGAACATATGTTCCGTTCTACACAAACCAATACCCTGAGCACCAAAATCGTACGCTACTTTAGCATCTTTTGGTGTATCCGCATTCGTTCTAACACTCATGCGGGTATATTTAGAAGCAAAGTCCATTATAGTGCCAAAATCACCATCTAAATCAGGCTTACGTGTTTTTATTTTTCCGGAATATACTTTACCTGTTGAACCATTTAATGATATCCAATCGCCTTCTTTATAAGTATTTCCATCAATGCGCAGAACCCTTTCTTTATAATCGATTTTTAATGCACCTGCTCCAGATACACAACACTTACCCATTCCTCTGGCAACAACTGCGGCATGTGAAGTCATACCTCCACGTGCAGTTAATATCCCTTTTGCCACCAACATACCTTCTAAATCTTCCGGAGACGTTTCAATACGAACAAGAATGGTTTCCGGATATTTTTTTGCTTCATCAGCAAAAAATATTATTTGTCCCGTTGCAGCTCCTGGAGATGCTGGTAACCCTTTAGCTAATTCCTGAGCATTTCCAATGGCTGTTAAATCAAATACAGGGTGTAATAACTCATCCAACTTATTAGGTTCAATGCGCATTAAGGCAAGCTTATCATCAATAATTCCCTCCCGGTATAAATCCATTGCTATTTTTACCATCGCAGCACCTGTTCGCTTACCGTTTCGGGTTTGTAAAAGCCATAACTTACTATCCTGAACTGTAAATTCAAGGTCTTGCATATCTTTATAATGTGCCTCTAACTTTTCCTGTACTTCATTTAACTGCTTGTATACATCCGGCATGGCTTCTTCTAACGAAGGATACATTTCTGCACGATCCACTTCTAAAACTCCCTGTAACTCAGCCCATCGTAATGAACCTTCCTTTGTAATCTGTTGTGGAGTTCTGATACCTGCTACAACATCCTCTCCCTGTGCATTTATCAAATACTCTCCATTAAATATATTTTCACCTGTACCGGCATCTCTGGTAAAAGCAACTCCAGTGGCAGAATTATCTCCCATATTACCAAATACCATTGCCTGAACATTAACTGCTGTACCCCACTCATGAGGAATACCTTCCATTCTACGGTAAATAATTGCCCGTTCGTTATTCCAACTATCAAAAACAGCCATTATAGCACCCCAAAGCTGATCCCATGCACTTTCTGGAAATCCATGACCTGTTTGCTCTTTAACAGCCGCTTTAAATAGGGTAACTAATTCTTTTAAATCATTAACCTCTAAATCTGTATCTAAGTCTACACCTTTTCTTTCTTTAACATCTTCCATTATTCTTTCAAATGGATCTATTTCTTCTTTCGATTCAGGTTTCATTCCTAATACTACATCACCATACATCTGAACAAACCTACGATAGGAGTCCCATGCAAAACGTTCATTTCCTGATTTTGCAGCAATTCCAGCTACCGAATCATCATTTAAACCTAAATTAAGAACGGTATCCATCATACCAGGCATGGATGCTCTGGCACCTGATCGTACAGAAACTAAAAGTGGATTTGATTTTTCACCAAATGAAGTACCTGTTAATGCTTCAATATTTTTTATCGCTGCTTCAACGTCATGTTTCAACAAGTCAACAACCTGATCTTTACCCAGATTATTATACTCCGTACATACATCAGTTGTAATAGTGAACCCCGGAGGAACAGGTACACCGATTAAATTCATTTCAGCCAGATTTGCACCTTTACCTCCAAGGAGGTTTTTCATATCCGCCTTCCCCTCCGCTTTTCCGTTTCCGAAGGTATACACTCTTTTTACAGCCATAATTAAGGAATTTTAAAAGTTAGAAATTGTTGAATTATTGGGATTAATTCATATACTGTACTAATAAAGAAAAGCATTTTTTTTGAAAATTAAAACAACATAACTCTAAAATAAAATTGTTATTGAAAACTATTTTAAAATAGCAGTGTCATTAGCGATATTAATTCTCCAATTCTAGATTTCATACAGAATTCACCACCAACAACATCTATCATTCTCTATATCATCACTTTATCTACCCACATATTTTTTTACGATTATTTGAACAAATTATTCAAGATGTAATTTTTTTCTAATACAGTATGCTTTGATTAACATTTTTTCGTATTTTCCTAATAAGGCAAATACCTATATAAAGATTCGTAACATTATGATTAGTAGACATCTGATTTGTTTAGCTTTAATTTCAATTGTATTTATATCACAAGCTCCGGCACAGAAAATCAACCTGACAAATGATAAGGACAATCAACTAATTACTCAAGCAGCACAACTAGAAAATGAAGTTGAAAATATACTTCAAAAGCAAGAGAAATTTAAAAATAATCCGGACAGTATTTTAAATGATTCCCTTTCAATTATAGATATAACAGCTAATGATATTCTGAATAAACTTGCCGAAATAAATGAACTTAAACTTAAATACTACCAAAAAGCATCAACAACGCTTGATAGTTCTAAGCTGAGCACAAATAAGCTTACCCAATTACGCAAAACCATATTAATTAATGGAAAATCTATATTTGAACAGAATTCATTAAAAATTAAAAAAGAACTTGAAAATGAAAATACAGATGTACAATCTGTATTCAATCAAATAAAAGCCAATCAAGAACTTTCTTTTTGTGCACTTAATATTTCGAGGGATATCAATGACCAAAAGAAATCTACACTCAAATACTTTAGCGATCCTATCAACATTAAAAATATTAGCGAACTTTATAAATTAAATTCTGATCAAATAACATTTTTACTCACATCTGCACAAGATAAAAATGAAAAGAAAGATAAATCAGAGAAAGTAGTCAAAGGTTACAGTCCTTTTTCAGATGTTTATAAAGAATTTATTGTGTTTGCTGATTCATTGAGTAAAAATGAAAATGCCAATAAAAAATCTAAGACAAAAACTTCAATAAAAAGTACCAATAATCACCCCACATCATCAAACAGAGCATCTATAATCAATTCAATATCTAATGATTCTATATATAAAATAGCAATTAAGGATTCATTATTTCCATCTGAACTGATTTCTCGTTTTGATAAAGAATCATTAAAACGCTACTGGAAAATATATCAGAATCAATGGTCTGAACCACTAATAGCAGGAAAACAAACAGATACAATCAAATCAAATTACAGTATCAACACAGATTTAGCATCTTCTGAATCAAAAAATTCAGAAACAACCATAAACAACAAACCGGATTCTGGTTATAACATATCATCTGATCTCACACAGAATGAAATCATTATTAAGCAAAATCCGGATGTACCTAAAGACGAGGTTAAAAATCAAAAAGAAGAGGATGTTATTCCATCTGCAACAATTGTAACTAATGATAATAGTAAAACCAGAGACAATACTATTTACTACTATGTGCAAATAGCTGCGAGTAAATCGCCAATGAATTCAGCATTTTTAAAGACTATTTACAATGGGAAAGATTCTATTATCACCAGACAAGAAGAAGGATGGTACAAATACCAGATAGGTAAAACTACTGATTATTCAAAGGCACAAAAAGAGGTAGCAAACCTGACTGTTGAAGGGGCATTTATTGCGGCTTATAAGCATGATGAAAAGCAAATACTATGGAAAACATTGAATTCTACCAATTATTTACAAGGTGAAAAGCGCCTGATTTTTGCCATTCAGCTATCAGCAAACAAAAACATAATATCTACAGAAAAAAGAGCCGAATTACAAAAAACAGCTGGTGGTTTTATCAGACAAATTGAAGAAGATGGATGGTACAAATATCAGTATATAGTCGGATCATCGTATCAGGAGGCTATATTAAAATGGAAAGAAATTGGAACTGACATCTCCTTTATTGTCGCCTATTTTGATAATGAAAAAATTGATATCAGTAAAGCTATACAAATATATAAGAGAAATAAAACTAACTAATTATGAAAAACGTAATACTCCAAAACATCTTTAAAGTATTTTTTGCAGTACTTTTTATCGGGTTGATATCATCTTGTGTGAATTTAAAAAAAGTTGAACTTATCCAGGAAAAATCAATCACAGATTATTCAAGTGAAATACTGAATGCACAACGGGATGCCTATAAAATTAATACCGGGGATCATTTATATGTGAAGATATTCAGTTCTGATGCACAAACCAGCAGGTATTTCCAGTCCGATTTTCCAGAGTTAATGAATTCTTCTTATATATACTTAAACTCCTATAAAGTTGATGTAGATGGATACGTTAGCTATTCATTTGCGGGTAAAACCCTTGTAAAAGGATTAACTATTGAAGAAGCTCAGGAAGCCATTACGAATACACTTAGTGAATATTTTAAAGATGTAAAAGTATACGTTAAGCTGGTTAATTTTAATATATCTATTTTAGGTGAAGTTAAAAGTCCCGGAACATATAATATTGATCGTGATCAGATAAATGTATTGCAGGCTCTAGGATTAGCAGGAGGTGTTTCTGATTTCGGACGTGCTGATGAAGTGGTACTTGTCAGAAAAAGTGCAAATGGAAGCAAAGTAAGTCACATTGACCTTACCGACAACGGTTTATTAACCTCAGAAAACTTTTTCTTATTACCTGATGATGTTCTTTACGTTGCTCCACGAGGATCTAAATCCTTTATTTTTGAAAAACTACCTTACGGAATGCTTTTTGGTATAGTATCTCTTGTTGTTTCAATTATTGCTGTAACAGATTAACTAGCAACACATTTTGAAAAACAATCCAACTCAAAATACGCCCGAGATATATCTCGGGCTTCTATTTAAAGCTCTTAAATATTGGCCTGTTATTATTATTGCCTTTATTCTAAGTGCCGGGCTTGCTTATTATAAAATAATTACCACCCCTCCTATATATAAAGTTTCTACAACTCTTTTGGTGCAAGCTGATGAATCCAATGATCCTCAATCAATTATCGGACTCGGAGACTTTGGAAATAATTCAAAAAAAATCAACAATGAAATTGGGGTATTAAAATCGTATGAGTTTATTGACAGAGTGATATCTAAATTGGACCTGGAGGTTTCTGTTTTTGAAAAAGAGAATTACAAAAACAAGCGTTTATTTGACAACCCATATTTCAATATCGAAATTAACAAATCTGCCATTCAACCTGTCAATCATTTATTCTCACTTGAATTTCTACCAGATTCATGTGTAAAAATACAATCTCTGTCTGAATCCTGCGTTAAATACAGCTATACAAAAAATGAATCCTATGAAGAGATATCTGATTTCATACTGGATACGGTTGTAAATATCAATCAGAACATTGTTGATAAACTATTCAACTTTAAGGTATCATATAAACCTAACATCAATATAAAATCATTATATAACAGAACATTTTTGTTCGAGTTTCAAACAAAAAATCAATTAGTACAGGAATTCAGGGAATTCGAAGTTATTCCGGATGAAGAATCGTCAATATTAACCATATCTATATTAACAGATAATAAGTCCAGAGGAACTCAATTTTTAAATGCCTTTACAAAAGAGTATTTAAAGAAAGGAATTGAACGCAAGAATAAAATTGCATTAAACACCATATATTTTATTGATTCGCAGATTTCAGACATCCATGATTCATTGTATCGCTCCGAAAAAACAATTCAATCATTTATTCATTCTAAAGGTGGTATTGATATTGATTATAAAACAAACTACATATACTCAAGATTAGCTACGCTTGAGGAGCAAATGACAGAATTAAATGTTCAGTTTAAATATTACAAATATCTTGAAGATTTTTTAGTGAAAAATGAGTCTGTTGATGATATGGTAATGCCATCTTCATTAAAAATAGATAATCCTTATTTAAATGAACTATTAGTAGAATTAAACAAAACCCTATTTGAGTCCGGCGAGATTAAAAGCAGAACACTGCAGGAAACCCCTATTTTAGCCTCAAATAAGCTAAAAACAAATAACCTGATTAAGGCCATACTTGAAACCGTTAATTCAGCAACTGATAATCTTAACCATGAAAAGGCAGTGTTAAATAATAGAATAGATGAAATAAAAGAAGAGCTTAATTACTTACCAGAAGATCAACAGGAATTTGTTGCTTTACAACGAAAATATAATATCAATGAGGAATTATATACTTTTCTGCTAACAAAAAGAGCTGAAATGGAAATTATGAAGGCTTCAAATATTCCATCCAGTGAGATTCTTGACTTAGCAAGAAACGATCATGCCAAACTGATTGAACCAATACCTGGTAAAATATTTTACAAACACATAAGCTTTGGTCTTATTGCAGCAGGAGCCCTCCTATTTCTACTGATATATTTTAATGATAAAGTATTTGAAAACAAAGATATTGAGAATATAACCAGCTTCCCTATTTTAGGACACATCCTCCATAATAAGTATGATTCTAACTTTATTGTACATCAAAATCCTCAATCCCTCGTTTCTGAATCCTTCAGGTCTTTAAGGACAACGTATGACTTTATGTTTAAAAATAAAGACGATGGAAATGTAATACTCATATCATCCAACAACATATCAGAAGGTAAAAGTTTTGTATCTGTGAATCTTGCTGCCAGTTATGCACACAAAGGTTGTAAAACAATAGTACTAGGGTATGATTTAAGAAAGCCAAAGATTAATTCATATATGGAATTAGATAACTCCGAAGACAGTGGACTATCATTATATTATATAAACAAATGTGAAATCGACGAAATTATTTATTCCACGAAACAGGAAAACCTGGACTTTATACCCTCTGGTCCAATTCCTCCTAATCCATCTGAATTAATTTCCAGAAGAAATAAAAACGAAGAACTTTTTGCATACTTAAAAAGTAAGTACGATATAATTATATTGGACACATCTCCAATGGGTAGAGTTGCAGATGCCTTATTACTAGTTGAATATGCCGACATGAACATGTTAATTGTAAGGCATAATAAAACAAGAGTCAGGCACCTTGCTCACTTGATTAATGAATTGCAAAAAAGAGAAATAAATAACTGCAGTATTATCATTAATGATATTCAGGTAAAAGCCAATAAATATGGTTACGGCCCCGGATATGGCTACGGGTATGGATATGGATATGGGTATAGCAAAAACTAAAAAGGGCGTGCTTAATGCATCACCCCTTCTCTATCTATGTTATCTAAATCTAATTTCCGTTATACCTGATAATGCTTTAAAAAATCTTTTGACTTCATTAAATAGTCAACATACTGAGAACGTTTATAGGCATATGGTTCTTTAAGATTTTCTTTTGACAATTTACCTTTAAAATCACTTATACTATTATATCCTTTATTTTTCATCCATACAGACAAATCCTCAAGAATGGTGGTTACCTGTATAATTCCATTCTTATATATAGTACTTACAATTTGAGCGGCATCGGCTCCTGAAAGCAATAAAGAAATCAAATCTTCTGCATCATGAATACCATTGCTTGCACATAAAGAACCCTGAACAGTCCCGGATAATAATCCTGTATAACGAAGAGCCATCCTATTATCATTTTTACTGCTTAAATTATATGGCATCTTTAATTCTTCATTTTCAATATCAATATCAGGCTGAAAAAGTCTGTTAAACAAAACAAATCCATCAGCTCCTGATAAATCCATATTTCTGACCAAATTCAATGGATTTGAATAATGCGAACTAAGCTTAACACTAACAGGTATTTTAAGTGCAGACTTCACTTTTTTCAACACTTCCAATTGTTCATTTTCAATCTCTTCAGAACTTTTCGTGTTATCGGAAATTGTATGATAAAAATTCAGCTCTAAACCATCCACACCTGTTTGTTCAAGGTATTTGGCATACTCCACCCAACTTACATCATATAAGCAGTTTAAACTGGCAAAAACAGGAATAGACACTGACTCTTTTAATTTTTTAAGTGCTAAAAGATGAGCCTTTGGTCCACTATGCTCAATAGTTGGGAATAGCGAGGTCATTTCTGCATGACGTTCATCATATTCATGCAAATCCTCCTCCAGCTCAGCTGCTTCTAAATGTATTTGCTCCTCAAAAAGAGATTTGTATACTAATGCTGCAGCACCAGCTTCTTCCAATTTCTTTGCCATTTCTATGTCAGTAATTAAATTACTGGCTCCAATAATAACGGGATTTTTGAGTTCAATCCCCATGTAGGTAGTCTTAAGATCCATGGTTACATATCTGTTTAATGGGTTATTAATCTGTTGTATAACAATAAAGTTATTGATTTTGTTTTCATTAAACAGATATTTTACACATGCATTTAATCCTAACCAAGCTCTTTAGCTGATATTTCACGCATCTCTACCTTTCAAACTTTTCCGGTATCTGCTGTTGTAAATCCGGTCACAAACTCCCAATATTCCGGAAGTTTAAAAATGGCAATTTGACCTTGACAACATGCTTTAAATTCTTCAGGAGAAACAGAAACCCCTTCTTTTAAAATGCCCCAGTCCAAAACCTCTCCCTCACAAAATGCTGAAAAATATCGGAGCTACACCTTGTAAACACACAGTTTCTTCAAGTTAGTTCTGTTTTAATGGTTCCAAAGATAAGTCTGAATTGCGATAATCCTTTTGTCCACTAAATTGACGCATCCAATACAATATCGCACAGTTGCTGAATATTCTATATACACGCCTGGCTTCTTCTTTGTTATACTTTCACGAGAGAACTTCCCGGACTACTTTCCACTTAAATTCTACAGAATAATGTTGTGATTCTTTTCTTTTCATTTTTGTCCTAATTTCAATTGACTTATTAACATTTTTCAGTCAACCTATTTCAGGACTTGACATTTCGAAAATAAAAAAAGGCGTCCAAAACGGACGCCTTTTTAATTATATATAAAGTATTTAGTACTTCAATTACTTAACTACTTCATAGTTTAGATCTGCTAAACGCTTATATGTACTATAACGCCATTTTGCATTTTCTTCAGCAGCCTTAAACAATTCAGTTGCTTCCTCAGGGAATGCTTTCAACAATGCAGTGTAACGAACCTCACCTTTAAGGAATTGCTGGAATAGATCCCATTGTGGTTCTTTCGAATCATACTGGAATGGATTCTTTCCTTCGTCTTCAAGCATCGGATTATAACGGAATAAGTGCCAGTATCCACACTCAACAGCCTTTTTAGACTCTGCCTGTGAAGCTCCCATACCACTACGTAAACCATGGTTAATACATGGTGAGTAAGCAATAATTAATGATGGTCCAGGATAAGCTTCAGCTTCTTTAAGTGCTTTAAAGTACTGAGCCTGATTTGCTCCCATAGCTACCTGAGCTACGTATACATAACCATAAGTAGTAGCCATTAAACCAAGATCTTTCTTACGAATTCTTTTACCTGAAGCAGCAAATTTAGCTACCGCACCAATTGGAGTTGATTTTGAAGCCTGACCTCCGGTATTTGAATATACCTCAGTATCCATCACTAAAATATTTACATCCTGACCAGAAGCAAGAACGTGATCAACACCACCGTAACCGATGTCATAAGCCCATCCGTCTCCTCCGAATATCCATACCGATTTCTTAGCTAAATAATCTTTAAGTGCAAGGATTTCTTTAGCAACAGGAGCAGACTCTCCTTCTAATGCAGCAACAACAGCTTTAGATACAGCAGATGTTTGTTCTCCATTCTCCTTATTCTCTAACCACGCTTCAAAAGCAGCTTTTGTATCAGCAGAAACAGCCTCCAGGTTTTCTTTCATTAAGCGCTCTAAACGATCGCGTAATTTGTTAACACCTGTTGCCATACCTAAACCATACTCAGCGTTATCCTCAAATAATGAGTTTGCCCAAGCTGGACCTTTGCCTTCAGAGTTTTTACAGTATGGAGTTGCAGGTGCAGATCCACCATAGATAGACGAACAACCTGTAGCATTTGCTACCATCATTCTATCTCCGTATAACTGAGTAATTAATTTGATATATGGAGTTTCACCACAACCGGCACAAGCTCCTGAGAACTCGAATAATGGTTGAGCAAACTGAGAAGCTTTCACATTCATGTCTTTCTTCATGATGCTGTCTTTGACAGCCACTTTCTCAGCCATGTATTCCCAACGTGTAACTTCTTCTCTTTGACTATCAAGAGGTTTCATTACTAAAGCCTTGTTTTTAGAAGGACAAACGTCAGCACAGTTTCCACAACCAGTACAGTCTAACGCTGAAACCTGAATTCTGTATTGTAAGCCATCAAAACCTTTACCGTTAGCTTTTTTAGTTGAAGTTCCTTCAGGTGCTCCGGCTAACTCAGCTTCGTCTAATAAGAAAGGACGAATAGCAGCATGCGGACATACATAAGAACACTGATTACACTGAATACAGTTATCTGTTTGCCATTCAGGAATATTTACAGCAACACCACGCTTTTCATAAGCAGCTGTTCCTGCAGGGAATGTACCATCTTCGTATCCATTAAATGCAGATACTGGAAGATCGTCACCTTTTTGAGCATTTATAGGGAAAACGATGTCCTTGATAAAGTCAGGCACATCAGTTTTAAATTCCAGTGCTTTATCTTCAAGGTTTGCCCATTCTGCAGGTACTTCAACCTGAGTTACAGCTCCACCTTTTTCTACTGCTTTGAAGTTCATATTTACGACATCTTCACCTTTCTTACCAAAAGATTTAACAATCGCACCCTTCATTTTTTCAACAGCAAAATCATAAGGAATTACTTCTGCAATTTTAAAGAAAGCTGACTGCATGATGGTGTTGGTGCGGTTACCCAAACCAATCTCTTCTGCAATAGCTGTTGCATTAATAATATAGAATTTAATCTCGTTTGCAGCAAGATATTTTTTAACACCCTGTGGAAGACGATTTTTTGTTTCTTCAGCATCCCAGTGAGAGTTCAAAAGGAAAGTACCTCCTTTTTTCAACCCTTTCAGCATATCATACTGAGTAAGGTATGCAGGAACGTGACATGCTACAAAGTCTGGTGTATTTACTAAATATGGTGCACGAATTGGTGTATCACCAAAACGAAGGTGAGAAATTGTAATACCTCCTGATTTTTTTGAGTCATAAGCAAAGTAAGCCTGAGCATATTTATCAGTATTATCACCAATAATTTTAATGGAGTTTTTGTTAGCACCAACAGTACCATCAGAACCTAATCCATAAAATTTACCCTCAAAAGTTCCTTCCTGAGCAAAAGAAATCTCAGCTTTAATTGGAAGTGATTTAAAAGTAACATCATCAACAATACCTACTGTAAATTGATTTTTAGGCTCAGCAGCCATTAAATTTTCAAATACAGTAATGATTTGTGTCGGAGTTGTATCTTTAGAAGATAATCCATAACGTCCGCCAATAATCTTTGGAGCATTGGCTTTACCATTATAAACCTCAACAACATCAAGATATAAAGGATCTCCATTTGCTCCTGGTTCTTTAGTTCTGTCAAGAACACAAAGATTTTTACAAGAAGCAGGTACTGCTTTTAAGAAATAATCTGCTGAGAATGGACGATATAAGTGTACTGAAATCAAACCAACTTTTTGACCCTGGGCATTCAGGTAATCAACAGTTTCCTTAATAGTATCAGTAATAGAACCCATTGCAATCACAACGTTTTCAGCATCATCAGCACCATAGTATGTAAATGGAGCATACTTACGACCTGTAATTTTGCTAATCTCATCCATATACTTTGCTACCATATCAGGAATAGCATCGTAATATTTGTTAGCAGCCTCACGAGTCTGGAAGTAAATATCCGGGTTCTGAGCAGTACCCCGGGTTACAGGATGCTCAGGATTTAAGGCGTTATCACGGAAAGCCTGTAACTTCTCCTGATCAATTAATCCTTTTAAATCATCCATATCCATACACTCAATCTTTTGAATTTCGTGAGAAGTACGGAATCCGTCAAAGAAATGTAAGAATGGAATTTTTGATTCAATAGATGCAAGGTGTGCAATTCCAGCTAAGTCCATAACTTCCTGAACACTGCCTGTAGCTAACATAGCAAAACCTGTTTGGCGAGCTGACATTACGTCACTATGATCACCAAATATAGATAATGCCTGAGCTGCTAATGAACGGGCACTTACATGGAATACCCCGGGAAGTAATTCTCCAGCTATCTTATACATATTAGGAATCATTAATAATAATCCCTGAGAAGCAGTAAATGTTGATGTTAATGCTCCAGCTTGTAACGAACCATGAACTGCACCTGCAGCTCCAGCCTCTGATTGCATTTCTTCAACTTTAACAGTTTCACCAAAAATATTCTTTCTTCCCCCTGCAGCCCATTCATCGATGTACTCTGCCATTGTTGAAGAAGGCGTAATTGGATAGATTGCTGCTACCTCACTAAACATGTAAGCAATGTGCGAAGCGGCGTAATTACCATCACAGGTAATAAACTTCTTTTCTTTAGCCATTTTGTTACTTATTTAAGTTTTAACTACTATTATTATTTAGAATTATTCTATTTTACTGATAATCAACCATTAAATTTACGACTTTATACTTGTACCGGACTAATATTTCAGTACAAAAATCCGAATAACCATAATGGGATATTTCCTTTCGAACCTATTTCAACCATATCCTGAGCCAACAACACATTTTTCTTTCTTTCTTCTATTTTCTCCTGATGATTACAAACTACAAATTCGTACTTATCATTCACTTTAAAATCACCATTTTTTGTATATGTCAATTCATGTGCACTTCCTACCTGATTGTAGAAAAATGTTTTAATCTGATTTGATTTCTCAACGACTCCCCCACTTATACAACTTATTAAGTTTGGATTATGAAGATAAATGAGAGACGGCTTTTTTTGCATATCCTCAGAACCTTCATACAATAACTTAATAAGGCGTGCTTGTCTTAGATAGTATAAGTAATTCATTACGGTTGCCCTGGATGTTCCGATATGTGCACTTAACTTACTTACATTAGGCTGAAATGGCACCTCCTGTGCAACACTATAAAGCAACTTCCTTAATCTTGGTAAATACTTTAATTCAATCTGTCGTAAAAAGCTAATATCTATTTCGAGTATAAAATTCACACTCTTCATCAGGTTTTCTGTATAATGCTGGTCATCTAAGTATAATGGATAATAACCATATTGTAAGTAATCATCAAAATAAGCCAGAGGTCTGATTTTACTAACAATCCCGGCAGCTATTTCCTGGTGGTTTTCGATGATTTCTACCAGACTATAAGAATCAAAAACTTGTCCCGTTCTTAATTGCAAAAACTCTCTAAAAGAAAATCCTTCCAACTTATATGAGTGAACAATTTCGCGTAAATGTGGATTTTCTTCTCTCAAACGCATCACTGTTGAACCTGAAAAAACTATCTGTAGATCTTCAAAGTTCTCATAACAATATTTTAATTCTTCACTCCAGCCAGGATATTTAAAAACCTGATCAAGTACCAGAGTTTTACCTCCTGTTTTTCTGAACTGATCTGCAAAAGAAATGATACTACGCTCAGAAAAATAAAGGTTATTCAAATTGACATACAAACATGCTTTGTCATCTCCATAGGTTGACTTCGCAAAATCTAATAAAAAATTAGTCTTCCCTATTCCTCTTGTTCCTTTAATTCCGATTAACCGATGATTCCAATCTATTTCATCCATCAGCTTTCGCCTAAGAGGAACCCTCAAATTGTCAATCAGATATTTATGTGTGTCGAAAAATGATTGCACGTTGTATTTTTCAATAATTGAATAACAAAAGTACAATTAGCCACCATAAAATTGCAATCTACAGATTACATTTTACACCCAAAGGTGTAATTTATACTTATTAAAAATAACAACGTACATCAAAAAAGTATGACATTGCCCTATGTCATAAATATTAAGAGATAAAGAATTAAGCGTGACTGGATCATGCATTATCTTCACTCAACTTAATTAATGAAACAAAAAAGGCTACTCAAAATTGAGTAGCCTCTATAAATTCACACTTTTTATATGTTCCTAATCGGAGTTCATTGAAATCAACAACTCTTCATTATTTCTTGTTTTTCTCATTTTATCCTGCATAAAATCCATAGCTTCTATTGGAGTCATATCTGCCAGATAATTTCTCAAAATCCAGATTCTGTTCAAGCTCTCTCTTTCCAGAAGCAAGTCTTCCCGTCGAGTACTTGATAAAGTAACGTCAACCGCTGGATAAATACGTTTGTTAGATAATCTTCTATCCAACTGTAATTCCATATTACCAGTTCCTTTAAATTCTTCAAAAATTACTTCATCCATTTTCGAACCGGTCTCCGTAAGAGCTGTAGCCAGAATAGTCAAAGAACCTCCATCTTCAATATTACGGGCAGCACCAAAGAATCGCTTCGGTTTATGCAATGCATTAGCATCCACACCACCTGACAGCACTTTACCGGAAGCAGGAGATACTGTATTATAAGCACGGGCCAAACGAGTTATTGAGTCTAACAATACAACAACATCATGACCACATTCAACCATTCTTTTAGCTTTCTCCAGAACAATATTTGCAACTTTAACGTGACGCTCTGCAGGCTCATCAAATGTTGATGATATTACCTCTGCATTCACACTACGTGCCATATCAGTTACCTCTTCAGGTCTTTCATCAACCAAAAGTATAATCATATATACTTCCGGGTGATTTTTTGCAATAGCGTTTGCAACCTCTTTTAGTAACACTGTTTTACCCGTTTTAGGTTGCGCAACAATTAATCCACGCTGACCTTTCCCTATAGGAGCAAACATATCAACTACACGAGTAGATAAACTATCATTTCCACTTCCTGTAATTTTAAATTTTTCATTTGGAAAAATTGGTGTAAGATGATCAAAAGGAACCCGATCACGTACAATCTGAGGTGAACGTCCATTGATTTCTTCCACTTTAATCAGTGGGAAATATTTCTCACCTTCTTTAGGTGGGCGAATAGAACCTAAAACAGTATCACCGGTCTTTAATCCGAAAAGTTTAATCTGAGATTGTGATACATAAATATCATCCGGCGAGTTTAAATAATTATAATCAGAGGATCTTAAAAAACCATAGCCATCCTGCATAATTTCAAGTACACCATTGGCAGAAATAATACCATCAAAATCAAATGACTTATCCACCTTATCCTGTCTGCGTTGATGACCACTTTCCTTTCCGGATCTACCATCATGCTGACGCCTTCTTGGTCCATCATCATTCGTACGGTTTTGCCTACGGTTATCCTGAACCCCGGAGTCTTTTTGCTTTTCTCTGTCATCCTGTTTCTTTTGAACAACAGGTCTGTCTTCCTTTTTCTCAGCAGGAGCCTTTTTTTCCTCAACAACAGCAGCCACCTTTGTTTCTTTAACTGCAACAGGCTCGGATACAGGTTTGCTTATAACTTCCTTGCTTTGCTCCTTTACTTCAACTTTACTTTCTTTAGCAACCTTTTTCTCAATGGCAACTACTTCGTCTTTATTAGAACTTCCAACTTTCTGAGGTTTTGAAGTTCTGACTCTCTTTTGTATTTTCTTTTCAACAGGTTTTTCTGTTTTCTTTTTTTCCGATGCAACAATAGCTTGTTCATCAAGGATTTTATAGATTAAATCCTGCTTCTTAAACGAATCCACTCGTTTAATATTCAACTCCTTAGCTATATCCTTAAGATCAGCTAACAGTTTTTTATTCAATTCAAGAATATCGTACATAATGTTTACAAATAAATTCTCTTGGGGGAATTACTTTATGAATGTAAGAACAAACGTTCTATTAATTTAATATTTAAGTTTTACTTTGATTTGTTGTCCTGATACGGCTAATGATTCTATATAGAAAGATGCCCAGAAGATTTGACTGCAAACTTAAGCAATATGAATCAATCCTCAAAATAAAAATAACATTTATAATAATCTATGCATTATTAATAATCAAAATATTACATCAATCACGCTCATATATCTATATTTAAAAACTTTAACTTGTTATACCTGAATTATATAAAAATAATATAAATAACAATAGAGTCATAATTATTTTAAGCTATATTAACCTAATATACAACACTATAACACACACAACACCAATAATAAAGAATACAAATTCAACATTTTCTACTTTGAAAAAACAAACGCTTTTTTTTTTTGCTATATTTAAGTAGTAGAACTATAAAACTAACCGGAATAAGGAATGAGACAACTCAAAATTACCAAACAGGTTACAAACCGCGAAACGCCATCGCTAGATAAGTATTTGCATGAAATAGGAAAAGTAAAACTTTTATCTGCAGAAGACGAGGTAAAGTTGGCTAAAAAAATTAAGAACGGAGATCAGGTAGCGCTTGAAAAACTTATTAATTCTAATTTAAGGTTTGTGGTGTCTGTTAGTAAACAATATCAAAATCAGGGATTAAGTCTTCCCGACTTGATTAATGAAGGTAACCTTGGATTAATAAAAGCAGCTCAACGTTTTGATGAAACAAGAGGTTTTAAGTTTATATCCTATGCCGTTTGGTGGATTCGCCAGTCGATATTACAAGCATTGGCTGAACAGGCTAGAATTGTTCGCCTTCCTTTAAATAAAATTGGCTCAATGAATAAGGTAAACAGTGCCTTTTCAGTTTTAGAACAAGAGTTTCAAAGAGAGCCTACATCTGAAGAAATTGCAAGTACGTTAGAGTTGTCCCCCAAAGAGGTAAAGGAATCGTTACGAGCGATGAACAAGCATATCTCAATGGATGCTCCTATTCGAAAAGATGAAGATAATAACCTGTATGACACCTTACTTTCTACTGACTCAATTAGTCCTGACAATGAACTCCTTGCCGATTCTTTAAGAAGAGAAATTGAAAGATCTCTTTCTACATTATCGGCAAGAGAAGCTGATATCATCAGGCTTTATTATGGTTTAAAAGGAGAACCACCTTACTCACTTGAAGAGATTGGTAATTTATTTAATTTAACCAGGGAAAGAGTGAGGCAAATTAAAGAAAAAGCAATAAAAAGATTAAAACACACATATCGTAGTAAAATATTACGGTCTTATTTAGGTTAATTATTTTCTACTAATACAAATGGGAATTGAGTTATTCAATTCCCATTTTTTATTCTTATTAACCTGAGTTCGATTAAAATTAGCGAGCTCAAAATTCAGTAAATGATTGATTTACAATATAAATTTTTGAGACATAGCGAGCTATGGTGATAAAATTCAGAGCCGTAAATCGATTATTTACTGAAAAGCTATGAATGTCACTTATAAATACCGATTTTCTGCGTCATATTTGCTTACCATAGCCCGCTATGCTTTCGTAAACATTCCTTAAAACTCAATATTTATAAGCGATTTGAGCCATTAATTTTATATCGAACTCAGGTTATTAGGGTATTCTACTCCCCTGACTCCCTGAAAAATCAACTAATGAATAAAGTTTCTTTATAGTAGGAACACGCCAATCGGTATAACCTCCTGTAGTGGCATTTTTAGCACTACTTTTTGCATCATCCCATTTTTCATACGATTGCGCTTTTTCCCACATTAATCCAGTTACCATATCGGTAATGGTTCCATCTCCATTATCCACGTAGTTTGGCGTATTTCCCGTATGCAAGGCATCTTGCCCATAAAAATAATCACCTGCCGAAGGTGTGAAATTTGTTGCTTGTTATTATAATGCTTGGTTTGATTAGTACTTACTATTGGATAATTTGAGACATTCGGTAGATTATCTTCGATTACTGTATTATCGTTATCGGTTTGTTCTGTTTCTTTTTCGCAGGCTATAATGGCAAATAGCATTGCGATAGCTGTTAGAATGATTGTTACTCCTGTATTTTTCATAGTATTTCAATTTAAAGTGCACTATAAAAATCAGTAATATTGTTAAGGCATGGAATTTTATTCAATCAATTACGGAAAGTATCCAATGAATACGGATAAACATTCTACAAATACTTTTAGTTTCGAAATCAAAATGCATGTACGCACAAAAATAAAAGCCACTTACAAATTTATGTAAGTGGCTTCCTTTCAAGTAGTGGGCCCACCTGGGCTCGAACCAGGGACCACCTGATTATGAGTCAGGTGCTCTAACCAACTGAGCTATAGGCCCTGCATGGTAATACGAATATCCTTTCGTATATTGCGGATGCAAAAATAGTAAGTTATCTCAATTAATCAAATAACTAAGTGAAGTTTTTATGACAAATTTGAAAGAAAAGAAAAATATCATCTTTGATTTAGGCAATGTAGTTATAGATATCGATCTGAATATCACCATGGAACGGCTAAAGGATTTAGGATTTAAATCCAATGGAAATTTTTTAAATAAATATAAGCAAAGTGGAGTTTTTAGTGATTTTGAAGAAGGAAAGATCTCTGGAAGCCAATTTGTGGATCAACTAAAAACAGATTTAAATCCTGGAGTGAGCGATAATCAGGTGATAGATGCCTGGAATGCACTTATGCTTAATTATACAGAAGAAAGAATTGAAACCATATTAAAGCTCAAAGAAACACATAAGGTTTTTATTTTAAGTAATACCAATAGTTTGCATATTGAGTATTGTGCCAATAGGGTACCTATTATAGGTTCATTAGATTTGTTGTTTGATAAAACCTATTATAGCTTTGAGATGAATATGAGCAAACCCAATGCGAATATTTTTCAGACTTTATTAAAAGATGCCAATATTAAAGCTGAGGAAACCTTGTTTCTGGATGATTCCATTGTCAATGTTGAAGTAGCAGAAAAGTTGGGTATTGAATCGTGGCTGGTAGAATATCCTGATCAATGGGTATCAAAAATCAAAGAGTTGATGTAGTGTCTGTTGATACAAATAAAAAAGGCTGCTTAATTCAGCAGCCTTATGTTTTCTATCTTTTGATAAGTAACCAAACATCCTGATTATTGGGGAGCTTTCGTTCCATTGATAATTCATTAAAGGCTTCATCTCGATTAGAGAAACCTTTATATGAAACTTTATAAAAATCCTGGTTTTTACCTGTTTTTCTTATGATTACTTCAGAATCGTAGCCTTGTTGCGTAAGTTCTTTTTGAAATGTCTCCGCATTATTCAGACTTGAAAAACTACCTGCAATTAAAAAATATTTGTTCTCAGGAACCTCTTCAATAACAGGTTCTGGCTCCTCAATTATTGGAGCAGGTTTAATAGTATCTATTTTCTCAACAGGAGGTTTAACGACTTCGCGTTTAACCTGAACCTTTTCTTTTTTAGCCTTTTTACCACAAGAAATAGCCGTAAAAGAAATAAGTATAATAATTGCTAGAATTTTGTTTGTCATGATAAAAATATGGGTTTTATGCTGCTAAAAATAAAAATAATATTTTAATAATTGCCTACGTCAGCTTTTAAATTGTAACAATCGTTTGTGGGTTTGGTTATTTAAAGGAATTTGTGTGTATTACAAAATTTGTTAATAGCCTATATATGTGTAGTCTAAAATAGTTTTGGTAGTCGGTTTATATTTGAATTGAAATATATGAAGAAGGTATGCGTTAATCTAACGTAGTAACTAAAATGGTTAACAAAAATGTGTTTTAGGGGGCTGTATAGCTTTTATTAAAGCAAAAAAGAGGAACCTTATAGATTCCTCATGCATTATTATTGAAATTAAATATGAATAGTATTCGTTTTATTCTACAAATTTATATCCCACACCTTTGATGGTTTTAATATGATCCTGACCGATTTTTTCTCTTACCTTACGGATATGTACATCAATAGTTCGATCTCCAACAATGATACTGTCTCCCCAAACTGCGTTGTATATTTCATCACGCATAAATACTTTATCTGGTTTTGAAGCTAACAGATTCAATAGTTCAAATTCCTTTTTCGGCAGCACTAGTTCCGAACCTTTGTTAATGATAATGTACTTTTCGCGGTCAATTACCAAATCGCCAATAGTAATCACATTCGATTTATTTTCAGCAACATTGCTGCCTTCAGATTTATATCTTTTTAATAGAGCCTTAACTCTCGAAATTAAAACCTTGGGTTTAATGGGCTTTGCAATGTAGTCATCTGCTCCGGCATCAAATCCTGCTATTTGCGAGTAATCTTCACCACGGGCAGTTAAAAATGCAACAATAGTATTTTTTAATTCCGGAATTCTTTTAAGTTCTTCACAGGTTTCAATGCCGTCCATTTCCGGCATCATTACATCCAATAAAATTAAATGCGGAAGTTCTTTTTTAGCAATGGTAAGTGCAGCATTCCCATTATTGGCAGTTAATACCTGAAATCCTTCTTTCTTTAAGTTGTAACTGACAAACTCAATAATATCCGGTTCATCATCTACTAATAATAATTTAAAATTGTTTGCTTCTATCATTTTTTAAAGCGTTATATATAATGAGAGCCAAGATACATAATTGCCCTCCTTAAATGTTTTTACAGGGTTAATTATATGTTACTAAATCGTTAATAATAGATTCTGATTTATAAATATATCTATGATTTTCCTTTATCCAAAGTTAAAGTAAAACTTGTTCCGGATCCATAGGTGCTAGTAACATTTATGGTTTGATGATGTGCTTCAATGATGTGTTTCACAATGGCTAACCCAAGCCCTGTACCTCCCTGTTCTCTCGAACGACTTTTATCTGCACGGTAAAAGCGTTCAAATATCCTGGGAAGATCCTTTTCTTTAATGCCAACGCCGTTATCTTTCACTTCTATCAAATATCGGTTGTCCATATCGTAATGGTTAATGATGGTTTTACCACCATTTTTACCGTAGTTTATAGAATTTACAACTAGGTTGCTAAATACCTGAAAGAGTTTCTGCTTGTCGCCAATAACCATTAATTGTTTTTCTCCGTTTTTGTTTAGTTTTAAATCAATGCTTTTTTCAACAGACCTTATCTCCTGTAAGTCAAAAACATCCTCAATAAGTTGAAATAGATTAAATTCCTCCGTTTGAAGTTCTAACTCACCAGATTCTAATTTTGAAATGGATTCCAGATCTTCAATTATAGATATCATCCTGTCAATACTTTTTTCGGTGCGATGCAAATAGAGCATGTTAATATCTGCATCTTCAATTCCACCATCCAACAGGGTTAATATATAACCCTGAATATTAAATACCGGTGTTTTTAATTCGTGAGAAACATTGCCTAAAAACTCCTTGCGGTATTTTTCCATTTGCTTTAGCTGCTGAATTTCTTCTGCCTTTACCTGCATCCAGTCAGCAACTTCCTTATTTACCTGGTAAAAAGGATCCTTCACAGGTTGCGCTTTTTCTTCCGGATGGGATTTAAAGTGATGAATACTCTTGTAAATGGGTTTTACTTTTGATTTAATAAAGCTGTTGATAAACAATCCGGCATATAAAGCATAGATGGTAATTAAAGCTGGTATGCTTATTACGAGTGATAGGGTGATATTGGATGAAAAGAAATTAACCAGAAAAAATAGTAGGGTGAAAAAGAAATACACACATGTAGATATTAATGTGATTT
Source organism: Marinilabiliaceae bacterium (assembly GCA_050296935.1). GTDB lineage: Bacteria > Bacteroidota > Bacteroidia > Bacteroidales > Marinilabiliaceae > Saccharicrinis. The sequence goes on from JBNKRV010000290.1 coordinate 80,923, forward strand.
TTTTTGAAGTTATATCTTTCATTGGTTTTGTAATTAATATCAATAGTCGTATTGATTTAGTACAGATCGCTCAAGACTCACTGCTTAATATTCTTAAAAACTGAAATCAATAATTTTAATCGAACTCAGGCTAATCGAACCGGAATAATATTGACTGTTTATCTAATTAGTGTTCGTCTATAAAGTTCAACTAATGCGTTGTTGTTCAAAATCCAAATCCTCATATACGTTTAGTATACTGCGGTTTGAATTTTTCACACGCCTTGTATTTAAACTTTATAATCCAAACACCCGACTTTATAGACAGGCACTAATTAGTGCTAGCCGGAAAACATTGTCTTTGATAAGAAAAGTTTAAATATGAGGCCTTCGCAGTTTTAAAAATCCGGTGTTTACTTTCGTAAATAACTTTCTTCAAAACAAGGGTATCGAAATTATTGGACTTTTCTTGCAGAGACTTCTTAATATTAAGTTAATATTAAGTGTTGGCTACATATAAATATATCATTTGTTTTACCATTCGCATTGCTGTACATTTAAACCTTTATGGACGTTTTGTATTATTGTTGTTGTGCCAAATTTAAAGTATTTGGAATTGAATATTAGAATAAAATTTAAAACTTCACATAATCTTAATATACAACACGGGTTACTGTATCGTATGGGCACCTTATATTTGCAGTCAAATAATTATAAATGGATAACATATATCTCATCGTATTTCTTTTAGTTGTTTTAGGAGTGATTGACTTGGTAGTCGGAGTTTCAAACGATGCGGTTAACTTTCTTAATTCAGCGATTGGTTCTAAGGTATCCAAACGCAAGTATATTTATATGGTTGCCAGTGCTGGTATTATTTTAGGAGTAATGTTTTCCGGAGGCATGATGGAAGTAGCCCGTAAAGGAGTTTTTAATCCGCAGTTTTTTTATTTGAATGAGTTGCTGATTATCTTTTTGGCAGCTATGATTACTGATGTTATACTGATTGACATTTTTAATACGTTTGGATATCCAACCTCAACAACTATTTCAATAGTTTTTGAACTACTGGGAGGCGCTTTGGCTTTGGGATTAATTATTATAGGAGGAGAAAACCCGGATCAACTTAATATCGGTCAGTTGATTAATACAGAAAGTGCTTTGGTAATATTGATAGGTATTGTGATTTCAATAATACTAGCCTTTTTAACAGGTACGTTTTTTCAGTTTCTGGCCCGGCTGGTATTTACATTTAGGTATAAGAATAAATTCAAGACTTTATTTTCTGTAGCTGGAGCAGCCTCGTTAACCGCGCTTATATTTCTCATTCTGAAAAAGGAAATATTTTTTGCAAATTTATTATATGGTTCTGCTGAAAGTCTGGTTGAAAATAATTTAATGATGCTTTTAGGTATTGTTTTTAGTGCATCGTTCATTTTATTTTTAGTGCTTTCGTTTTGGTTAAATGTAGATATTCCAAAAGTAGTTGTATTCTTTGGAACTTTTACGTTGGCTTTATCATTTGCTTCGAACGATCTGGTGAACCTAATAGGTATTCCACTTTCAGGTATTGAAGGGGCTAAATCTTTTATGGATTCGGGTAATAATAATGCATCCTTATTTCTGATGAATATATGGGAGGACGGACTCTTAAATAATATTCTGGGTGAGAATTTTTATAAGTTGGCGTTTCTCATTTCGGGGCTTATTATGGTGATTACTTTGTTCACATCCCGCAAATTAAGAACAGTAACAGATACAGAAGTATACCTGGGCAGGCAAGGAACAGGTTACGAATCTTTTGAGGCTTCTCAGTTTTCGCGTATGCTGGTATGGCGATTTTTGCAAATATTCAATAAGGTAAGAGGAACGCTTCCTGCAAAAATGGTTTCCGGAATTGCAAATAGATACGAACGAACAAAGGCTATCAAGGAAACGTCTGATCAGGTTGTTTATTTTGATACGGTTAGAGCGAGTGTGAATCTGGTTGTGGCCAGTATTCTGGTGGCAATAGGAACCTATTTCTCCACCCCCTTATCTACAACCTTTGTGGTTTTTATGGTTGCCATGGGAACTTCTTTGGCTGACCAGGCCTGGGGACGCGAAAGTGCTGTATACCGGATATCAGGTGTGTTATCGGTTTTGGGTGGCTGGTTTATAACTGCAGCTATTGCTTTTATCGGAGCGTTTGTAATTGCCATTTTTATTTGGTGGGGAAAGATTTATGCGATTGTTGTATTAACCTTGGCCGTTGTTTTTTCATTATACCGAACTACAATCTATCATAGAAAACAGTACAAGCAAAAAAAAGATTTGATCAGTAGATCAAATCAAAAGACCATAGAAACAATTGGATCTATGGTGGATTTAGGAAAAAACAGGATTAGAAAGCATATTATTGAAACATCGAAGATTTATATGCTGATTATACAGGGTTTTGTAGATGAGAATTTAAAACAGTTAAAAGATACCAGAGAAAAAGCTGAATTATTGAAGAAGGAGGCCAAATCAACTAAGAACGAATTGTTCAATAGTTTTACACAGGTCGAAAGTGGTTCTTTTGATGCCGGGCATTATTTTATTCAGGCTTTAGATTACCTGGGAGAGACAACAAATGCATTATTGCAGATTACCGAACCGATTTGTGAGCATGTTGAAAATCAACATAAAGGCTTGTCTGATTCTCAGAAAGAAGATGCGCTGTTGTTATTAGAAGAAGTTGCCGGATTTTTCAATTACCTGATTCATATAGAAAAAGATAGTAAGTTTGATTCTGTGCCAGATATAGTTGAGAAACAAAAATATATTCTGGATTTAATAGAAGACTTAAGAAAAATCCAGCTAAAAAGGTTAATGGATAAATCAAAAAATTCCAGATCAAGTATTCTGCTGTTGGAATGCTATGCAGAATCCAAAAATTTGATTTTGTATACCATTAATTTACTGAAGTCACATCGCGATTTCTATCTGAATTCGCATTAAATTTTTACGACGATTACTGCAAGTTATAAAACAGGTAACTAGATAAAGTCAGAGATCTTCATTAATCCCTATAAAACCTATGCGAAGGTGTGGGGTAATCTCAATGAAAAGACAAGCCATCTGCAAGATTTATTTCTTGCAGATTTTTTTATGCCCATTTCACAACAATAGTATTAACATCAGATCGATTATAATTAAAGAGCTAAGATTTAATGCAAATCTAATCGAACTCAGGTTGCTTAAAATACCATACGAGTATCTGCCTTATCATCTGTTGAACTCACTTAGGAATCAAACTTAAATCTTAAAGTTAATCCAATATTAAATAAACCTTAACCTCATCAAATAGTAATAAAAAACACGACTTGTGTTAGATGTGTAAAATGCAGAAAGCCAGTACTATAGTACTGTTGTGTAGTTAATGATTACTTCATATACCCTTAATGTTTACTTATCGCCAAGCCCGATATTCAGACATATTTTTGCTCCAGAGATTTTAAATAAGAATCAAGTTTAAAAGCGCATTAAGATCCTAACCACACACAGGAGGCAATTTAATGAAGCTAAGAAATAAGAAAATTAATAAATGGATCAAATGAAACAAAGGGTATTTGTTGTTGTGCTGTTTTTAATATTGGGAATGGGAACAAGCTTTTCGCAACAAGGATTTTTAAAAGGAAAGATTACCGACAAGGAAACGGGAGAAGAACTTGTGGGTGCAGCAGTAATAATTGATGGAACCACAACAGGAACCATCTCTAATTTTATGGGTGATTACGTGATGCCTCCACTAGATGAGGGAACATACACCATCAGGGTGCAGTATATTTCATACGACCCGCAAGTATTTAATAACATTATAATTAAAGGTGGAGAAGAAACCCTGCTGAATATTCAATTGGCACCAGCTACCATGGATATTCAGGAAGTAGCGGTAGTGGCCAGAGCCAATAGGGAATCGGAAAATATGCTTTTAATGGATCAAAAAAATGCAGTTGTAGCCATTCAAGCTATCGGAGCTCAGGAGTTAACCCGAAAAGGAGTTAGTGACGCGGAAGGCGCAGTGACAAAAATATCAGGTGTTTCTAAGCAAGAGGGTGTTAAAAATGTATTTGTTAGAGGTTTAGGTGATAGATACAACGCAACTACATTAAATGGTTTTCCGGTTCCGTCAGAAGATCCGGAGTATAAAAATATTTCACTTGACTTTTTTACCTCCGACATCATTAAGTCGGTTAATATTAATAAGGCATTTAATAGTGAAATGACCGGGGACATCGGAGGGGCAGAGATCAATATTAATTCAAAAGAATTAATAGGAGATTCAGAACTAAATGTTGGCATCTCAGGATCTGTAAATACAGCATCAATGAGTGAAAATTTTCTAATCCCTGATGGGGTCAGTAAGCTTGGATTTGCACAAAATACAAAAAGCCCATCGGATGGAGGGAATTATGCTTTCAAAAATTCATTAGATCCTTCAGTACAGGATTTTCAGATGGGGAAAAGTGTGGGTTTATCAGGAGGTAAACATTATAATGTGGGAGCCAATATGAATCCACTGACTTTTTATATTATCGGAAACTACTCTAATGATTATAGCTTTACTGATGGTATCACTCGTGAAACCATTACAGATGGTACGATTTTCCGCGATCAAACTACAAAGAAATATAAGAAAGAGTCGTCACACCTGGCCATGACGAATTTAACTTACAGCTTTAATAATTTTAGTATTACATATAATTTACTGGGAATTCATACTGCCAGGGAGGTGTTAAGTGATGATTATGGTAGAAATGGAGAGGTGTTTCAAGCTGCTGAGGAGGAAAAAGGATTAGTTAGAAGACAGCAGATTAATGAGAATACTTTATTAGTTAATCAATTACAGGTTAAAAAGGAACTCACCGATAGATTAACCGCAAATGTAGGAGTGGCCTATAATTACTCTAACGGAAAGGAACCGGACAGGCGTGTGAATTACTTATCATATGTTGGAAATAATAGCTTAGAGCCTTTACGAGGATCTGGGCGTCAGCATAGATATTTTGGTGATTTAAAGGAAAAGGATTTAAATACATCAGCCAATGTAATCTATAAACTGACTGATAGTCCGGATAATAGTTCATCGATACAAATAGGTTATAAGGGCCGTTTTTTAACAGATGATTATCAATCGAATAGTTGGGATAATACCAGAACCCAATCGAACTTACCTCAATTTGACATGAATCATTTCTCTTTAGATGAAATTTTTAATCAAGAGGAACTTGAATCTGGCCATTTTCAGAACAAAGAGTATAATGTATCCACGTATAATGTTGACAAAACAATTCATTCACTATATACTGATTTAAACTATCAATCAGGAGAAAACTTCATCTTTAACTTAGGGTTAAAAGTGGATGATGTTAGTCTTGTAGTAGATTATAATGTGAATGATGGCGCAAAAAGAAATTCTAACTCACTTGATGAATTGTATTTCCTTCCCAGTCTTAACATGAAATATGACCTTAATGCAAAAAGTGCATTAAGATTAGGGGCAAGCAGAACCTATACATTACCCCAATCAAAAGAAATTTCACCATTGCTATACGAAGGACATCAGTGGAGTTCACAAGGAAATCCTGATTTGTTTCCTTCAGTTAATTATAATGTAGATCTGAAATGGGATTTTTACCTGACGCCAGGTGAGTTAATTTCCATATCCGGTTTTGGTAAAATAATTTATGACCCTATTTCCAGGGTTGAGATTAATAGTGCAGGAGGATTCCTTTCTTATGCAAATATTGCAGATAAAGCAACATTAACAGGAATTGAAATTGAGATTAGAAAAGACGTTTTTTCTTTTTCTGATTTGGATAATGCGAATTGGAGTAAAAAGCTTAGTGCAGGGGTTAACTTTTCATTTATTAGCACAGGAGTTGAAGTTGGAAATCAAAGTGGTGGAAATCAATCATCCGTTCCATTGGATTTCACTAATACAAAAACAGAGTTAGAAGGAGCTTCACCCATATTGGGCAATGCAGATTTATCCTATCAATATAAGAAAAATGATTTTGGATGGAATAGCTCGGTGGTTCTGAATTACTTCAGTGATCGTATTTACTCTGTTGGTGTAGGCGGTTTTAATGATGTGGAAGAAAACGGACTTGTTACCCTTGATTTTGTATCCTCATTTAAATTTAAAAAGCACCTGGGAATCAGCTTTAAAGCGAAAAATCTTTTAGATCCGGAATTCAAATTAACACGAAAAGCAAGTGTTTCAGACGCTAAACCTATTGTGTTAAGTAAGTATAAAAAAGGAATGTCTTTAAGTATGGGAATATCCTATCAATTTTAAATAAAACAGAAACAATTTTAATATTTAAATTTTAAAAGAAATGAAAAAATTATTATTTATTCTTTCAATTATCACAGTATTTTTTACTGGTTGTAATAATGATGATGATGGCTTGAAACCTACATCAATTGAAGGTACTGAATTAAAAGGTGACATTACAGAAAATATAGAGCTTGATGCATCTGTAGGTTATATTTTGGATGGTACATTAAGTATTAAAGATGGCGCTACCCTAACAATTCCTGCAGGTACTACTATTAAAGCTACAAAAGGTTTTAGCTCTTATGTAATTGTAGAACAAGGTGGTAAATTAATGGCAGAAGGAACAGCTGAAGCTCCCATTACTTTTACTTCTGCAGAAGCTAATCCTGCTGCCGGAGACTGGGGTGGATTAATCATTAATGGTAAAGCTCCAATTGCTGGTGGTGATGTTGGTGCCACAGAGATTGATGCCAACCTTCCTTATGGAGGAACAGATGCAGCTGACAACTCAGGAGTATTAAAGTATGTGATTTTAGCATATACCGGTGCTCAATCCAGCGAATCGGTTGAGCATAATGGTTTAACTCTTGACGGAGTTGGAAGTGGTACTGTTATCGAAAACCTTTATGTTTATGATGGATCGGATGATGCAGTTGAATTTTTTGGAGGTACAGTAAGCATCACAAATATGCTTGCCGTAAACTGCGATGATGACATGTTTGATGTTACTCAAGGATGGAGTGGTACTTTAAATAATGCATATGGTATCTGGGAAGATGGCTATGTAAGCACAGAGTCTGATCCTCGCGGTGTTGAAGCTGATGGTAATTTTGATGGAAAATATCCTGAGCAAACAGGTCAATCAGATTTTACAATGAGTAATATTACTATTAAAAATGCTTCTTCTTATTTAATGGAGGATGGTATTAAAATTCGTCGTGGAGCGACAGCTACCATATCAAATGCATTGTTAATCGGAGGTACAGCAATGGATCTAATTGACCTTACCGATGGTAAAGGTGATGGAAATACAGCTACTTCAATTAGCCTTACTGCTGAGAATGTAGCGAATACTTCAAACGAAATTCACGCTAACGAGACTTATGATAATGTTAGCTTTGTGGCTGGAAATACTGGTGCTTCAATCTCAGCTTTTGCCTGGACTGGTTACAATTTTATGGAAAATGAGGCGGCAACTTTAAGTGGCGATATAACTGAAGATACAAGATTAAATGCACTTTATAATTATACATTAGATGGTACAGTAAGTGTAAAGGATGGTGCAACTTTAATTATTCCTGCAGGAACAACTATTAAAGCAACTAAAGGATTTAGTTCTTACTTGGTGGTAGAACAAGGTGGGATGATTGATGCTCAGGGAACTGCTGAGGCTCCCATTACTTTTACTTCTGCTGAAGCTAGTCCTGCTGCCGGAGACTGGGGTGGTTTAATCATTAATGGAAAAGCTCCGTTAGCCGGAGGAGTTATTGGTGCTACTGAAATTGATGCCAACCTTCCTTATGGAGGAACAGATGCAACTGACAACTCAGGGGTATTGAAATATGTAATTTTAGCCTACACCGGTGCTCAGTCCAGCGAATCAGTTGAGCATAACGGATTAACACTTGACGGAGTTGGAAGTGGTACTGTTATTGAAAACCTTTATGTTTATGATGGATCAGATGATGCAGTTGAATTTTTTGGAGGTTCAGTAAGCATCACAAATATGCTTGCCGTAAACTGCGATGATGACATGTTTGATGTTACTCAAGGATGGACAGGTACTTTAGATAATGGATATGGTATCTGGGAAGATGGTTATGTAAGTACAGAGGCTGATCCTCGCGGTGTTGAAGCTGATGGTAACTTTGATGGAAAATATCCTGAACAAACAGGGCAGTCTGATTTTACTATGAAAAATATTACTATTAAAAATGCTTCTACCTATGTAATGGAAGATGGTATAAAAATTCGTCGTGGAGCTACTGCTACAATTACCAATGCCTTATTAATTGGAGGTAATACTAAAGACTTGATTGACCTTACTGATGGTAAAGGAGTTTCTACTGATAATACTTCTATTTCAGCTACAAATAGTGGTGTTGTATTTAGTGGAAATGAAGTAAAAAGAACAACAGATGTGAATAGTGTAGAAGTAACCTGTAATGCTACTGTAAATATTGCTGCTGGTAATACAGGTGCAAATGCCGATGCATTCAGCTGGACTGGATATGTTTTTTAGTGAGATATAATTTTAAATCAAAATTATAACTGAATTTAGAAAGAATCTGGTTAATAATATACCTAACCCTATGATATTGGAACCCACTCCGAAACGGAGTGGGTTTTTTATTTATGCAATAGGATGAAGATGAATTATCTAAAATATAAGAGCTGCCCTTTTTTTTAAGGCAGCTCTTATTGTTGAAATATAATAAATGTTGATCGTAATATGTTGGATTACGAATTGGTTACAAGGCTGTTCATGTTAATTTTATAGAATCAGCTTGCTACTTTATTTTACGATTATTTAATGCCACTCCCAAAAGGAACTTTAATAGATAATACAAAATTCCTTCCCGGATTAAAATAATTTACCTCTTTTAAAGTCGATAAATGATCAATGTATTTTTTGTCAAAAATATTAGTTGCACTAACCGTTATTGATAGAGGTTGCTGATTAATTTTTAATGTGGCACCAATATTCGTATCCAGTAAACTATACCCTTCGGTTGTGGTTTCATCAGGAGCAGCATGATTCTGATCAAATGCGGTATTCATTTCTAATGAAAAAAATGGTTTGTGCAAAAAGGAAAGTCTTTCTTTTTCAAGCCGAAGTTCAAACCTGAGTTTGTCAGCAGGAATGAAAGGAAGGTAATCACCATTATTTTGTTTGCCAATAACAGAAGAAAAAGAGGCCTGTATGTGTAACCATTTTGCATATGAAGGATGAAGATGAGCCCCTGCCTCGCCACCATATAATTTCGAATTTTCCTGCCTGTACCTATAAACCGGAATGTTGTTATCAGAATATTCACCAGTAGGGGTGATAAAGATGTAATCCTGAATGGTATTATAGAATCCGGCGATGTCAAATGTTAAATTATCGATGTGATAGTGGATACTTAAATCAGCCTCATAAGATTTTTCAGGATCAAGATTAACATTGCCTATCTCGTACCGGGCTTCATGCTGACCGTTTGAAGTAAGTTCAGCAAGATTCGGAGTTCGATAAGCAGAGGCTATGTTGGCCCGCAACATCATATTATCTGAAACTTCGTAAGTAGCCCCTAATGAGCCACTGAAGCTTCCGTAGTTTTTATTTAAAGCAGGGCGATAAGTACCTGGATCAGACTCAATTCCAATGACATCAGTATTTATGTTTTTATAGTCATACCTTACACCGGTTTGTACATTAAGTTTATTAAAGAATGTTTCTTGTAAAAGAGCAAATGTAGAATAGGTACAGGTTGTGGCATCGGGCAATAGCATAGTTTCCCGGTTGTTAATATTGTTGTTAAACTGATTAGTACCTTGAAAGCCTACAATGTATTCTGAGTTTTTGCCAGAGGGTAGGTAAATCTTACTTTCATAAGATAGTGTAGCCAGTTTCATTTGAATTTCGTATACCTGTGGATCGCCAAAGTGTATTAGTTCTGTATTTTGATAGGAGGCATTGGCATCCAACTTCATTTTACCCAGATACATTTTGTTTTGAGAGGACAAAAGATGCGTATTTAATTGTTGGTAAAACAAATCGTTCTTTCTTCCCCTTTTAGTAATCTCTTCAACCGCTTCATCCTCCACAAGGCCAAGGTTTTGTTGGTTGTAATCGTAGTACAGTTTAAATATTCCTTTGTTTGCTGTGTATCCGGCATGTGTTTTAATAGAATATTCCTTAAAGCGGGAGTTGGGTACAAAGTCTCCATCGCCTTGAAGATAATCAGCATGAGACTTTTGTCCTGCACGAATTCCACCAGAAAACTTTTTTCCGGAAGTTTTTATGCCCAGATTATTATTCATACCCAATGAATTTGAAAATAATTGCATATTATAGTCACCGACAATACTGTTTTTGGGAGCAGGTTTTTCTTTTATAAAATTAATGACACCCCCAATGGCATCAGAACCATATAGTAATGAAGCAGGACCTTTTATGATTTCAATGTTTTCAATGCCGAATTCATCAATGCCCATGGGGTGGTGACTTGAATATTGATAGTTCTCGAATCGCACGCCATTGTTTAAAATCAGGATGTCGTTCATGGAAAGGCCACGGATTACCGGCTTTGAAACACCATTCCCCTTCGAAATCATATCCACACCCGGAACTTTAGTAAGGCTTTTAGCAAAGTTAGGCGAATGTAAGGTGTGGGATTTGTTGAGTTTGAGCACGTCAATTTTAACGGCGTTCTCATGTTGTGTGGAATTGTAACCACCTGTAACAACAATTTCCTCTGCTTCAATGGATGTTTCGTGCAAGGTAATATCCAGAGTATGGTCAGTGTTATTTAAAATTACGGTTTCAATGCGGCTGGAATATCCAAGAAATGAAAACTCTACTTTCATTTTCCCGTTAGGTAGATTAGGCAGGATATATTGTCCGTTTGGGTCACTAACGGTTCCGGTATTTAAATCGCTGATCACTACCGAAACACCTGGCATTGGCAAATGATCACTGTCAACAATAATTCCTTTTATGCTGTTCTGAGCACTGGTAAATGTGCATGATAATATAATGGCACTAAATAGTATTAAATACCTCATTTTTATAATAGATGTATGTGATTAAAATTCTTAATTACTATGATTTTCAAAAACGACAATCATTTTGAGTAGTTATACCAATATCCCAAAGAGATTAGTGTTATAATCCCATTCTGTTAAATTTATACTGCGTTACAAAATAACGTCGTAACCAAAGCTATGACTCCATTTATTTCGTGATAATTGCTTTTACCAGGATTGCTCAAGCAAGCTTGCCTCTGCTCTCGTTTATCGCAATTATTTTACGTCTTGTATAAACTTAATGTCTCTATAATTATTTAATACCAACCTCAGGTTATTAAAATTACATCAACTTCATGAGTACGTGTTTTTGAGTATTTCAGAATGTTCCAGCAGTATATTTATAAAAGGTCTACCATTCACAGCTTTGATTTTTGAAAACGGAAGTTCAGGTATAAATAATAATGCCTGCCAGAAATTTATTTATTGCAATGGAGGAGCTCGTAATAAAAATGAGTATTTTGAATTTTCGAGGGATGGTTTTTTATATAAAAGACATTCGTATGCACATGAAATTTCTAATTTTAAAATTTCAGTTGAGATTTTAAAATTCGAGAATGTAGAGAATTCAAAGCTGCAGACAAAACACTTTTCAGGAGTTTGATGAATGTGTTTTTCGTGGGGATTTTTACAAATAAAATCTTCGTGATGATGCCCGATTTTCACCAGAGTTGGTGTCACCAGCAGTAACACCAAAAATAATGGAGTGAAGTTCTTTAATTTGAGCATCAATCAGTTGTCCTTTATTATTTAAAGTTTAATTCATTGTATTTTAGTCGCTTACCCAATCCTTCTCCACCTCCCTCTTTTCTTCTCTTGGCTAAACCCTTTCCCAAAACCGATAAGTCTTTCTTTTGTTCATTGATACAATAACCTAATTTTCTTCCATCCTTAGGTCCATTATTCTCTGGTCCTTTGTTATTCATTCGGGGCATAAAACATCGAAATTAATAATTAAAACTTGCACTAAAACTCAAGTGGCAGATAAGAAAAGCTTCATTTCTGAGGCTTTCGAAGTTACTTCCGTAAATGATCATTCAGAGAGCAAGAGTAACAACCTGCCCCGATTATTTCGGGGAAAAAAAACGGAGTTTTCTTGCTGACACTAATTATAAAATAAGTATTTCTGTATAATACAACTTTATTTAACAGGCCGTACAGGCTAATCAAATCAAGTTGTATCGATGAGGTATAGCCATGATGAAACAAACCCCAACAAAGTATAAACTCAGTTGGGGAAGCAAACGTAGCTGAATTGTTAATGATAAATTAATATTTAACCCACATTAACCGTAAACTATCAGTGGTTACAAACGTGTCCTTCGCCATGATTTTCATGATGACTACAACCAATGCCTGAATCACCGATCTTTCCTTGTAAATAAGATTCTACTAAAAGATTTACATCTCCGGTACAACCTCTGATAACTTTAATATTATGATTGGTAAGAACATTTAATGCGCCACCGCCCATATTTCCGGCTAACATTACGTCTACTCCTTTTTCTTTCAGGATAGAGGCAATGTTGCTTTTGCATCCGCACCCTTGTGGCGAAGCCAACATTTCAGTGTGAGCAATTTTCTGGTCGGCATCAATAGTAAAAAGGCTATACGCCTCACAATGACCAAAGTGATCATCTACTTTTTTATCTCTTGTTGGAACTGCTATTCTCATCATTTAATTATTTTATAAAATCCTATAAGTTTGTATTCTAAAATATTAGTCGAACTCAGGCTATATGACAAAAGCGATGATTGGTTTTGCATTGCCATATCAGTTTAATCTGCTATTGTTTAATTTTATTAATGATATCGTATACGCTTACTTCATTTTCAGGAATAACCATTTGTATGTTTTTTTCTCTGAAAGCATTAACTACTTTAGAACCAAATCGACCGGCAACAACAATTGAAATTCCTAGATCAGTTAAAATACTAACAGATTGATGTCCTGCCTTCTCTTTATTTAGGCGATGATTATTTTCAATGAATACCAGATTATGGTTTTCAGTATCGTAAATACCATACCACTTACATCTTCCAAAATGCGGATCAACCATGGAGTTTGCACTGTTGTTGTTTGTTGCGATGGCTATTTTCATTGTTAAATGAGTGACTCTAATTGTTAATATTAACCGATTCTGTTTTGCAAAACGGACAAGTTTTGGATGCGTTCTCTATCAAGGTAAAAGTAATTTTGCAGGTATCACACCTATACCAAATTGCAAAATCTACATGCCCCCCTTCAAATCGAATTGACCTGCCTTCAATAAAAGCCTTTGCAATTTTTCTTCTGACACTTTCGTAGATGCGGGTAAACGTTGGCCGTGAAACGTTCATGGATTTTGCAGCTTCTACATGTGTTAATAGTTCATAGTCGCAAAGGTTCAAAGCTTCGTATTCTTCATAGTTGACGATGATATCCTCTATGTTTTTCCGTTGTGATCCAAGTGGTTTAAAACCCTCGAAATGAGGCGCCATTTGTATCATTCTGTTTTTCTTAATCCTTGCCATGTGAATTATTTGCTGACAAATATAATGAACAAATGTTCATAAAACAAGATTTATAATGAGCAAATGTTCATAAAAATATCTAGTTTTGTACACGATATTAAATAAATAATCATGGAAGAACAGATTAAATCAAGCGAAACAAGACAGTTTAAAGCCATATTTCCAAACACATTAAATGCCAATGAAACTTTATTTGGAGGACAGGCTTTGCAATGGATGGATGAAGTTGCCTATATAACGGCCACAAGATTTACTCGTCAGAAGATGTTTACCGTTAATACTGAAAATATTAGTTTTTTAAAGGCCGTGAGTCCTAATTCTATTGTTGAAGTTGTAGGTAGAATTGAGAAAGCAGGTTCGGTTAAGATTAAGGTGAAAGTTGAAATATTTACCGAAGAAATGTACGGGTATAACCGATTTAAAGCCATTGAGGGAGTTTTTGTATTTGCAGCTCTGGATGAACAAAGGCGTCCTGTCAGAATTGATTACAGTATGTCGAATTCTGGTTTTTAGCCCTTTGTATGTCTGATTTGTATAAGGGATGGTGTTTCTAAAAATCACTTGAAGGCTAAAGATATTGCACTATTCTTAATTATTAGTTGTAGAGGTCCTTACGCTTTCAATATAAACCCTCAATGTGTGTCCATAAAGTCAGGTGTTTGGACTTTATAGACGAACACTCTTTAGAATGTTGAGGTGCTTAAAAAGAACGACAATATAAACACCTGAGGGTATCATAAATTTCCATTATCTGTAAAAGAAAAATACCCGCATGTTATCTCTCCATATTAATTTGCGTATATTCATAACCGGTTGTAACTTTCTGTTGTGTTTATGCACGAGGGACAATGAACAAAAAGGGGATAAAAAATATCATGTTACTACTGATGCTGTTAGTGCAGTTCAGTTTTATGTCTGCTCAATATTTTGGACAGAACAAACCTTCATATAAACAATTTAAATTTGAACTATACAATACGCCGCATTTTGAGTTGTATCATTATTTTAAATCTGATAGCCTCGTAAAAAATCTGGCTCAACAAGCTGAAATATGGTATCGTTTTCATCAACAAATACTTCTGGATACATTTGACATACGTAATCCGCTGCTCATCTATTCTGATCATGCAGATTTTCAACAGACTAATGCCGTGGGAGGGGCAATAGGAGTGGGTACCGGAGGTGTAACTGAAGGTATCAAAAAAAGAATAGTAATGCCTGTTACTTTTTCGGCCTACCAAACAAACCATGTGCTTGGTCACGAATTGGTTCATGCTTTTCAATATGACCTTTTATATAAGGACAAAGATTTGGGATTGTTGTCCATTCAAAACCTACCCTTATGGATGGTGGAGGGGATGGCTGAGTATCTTTCCGTGGGAAATACAGATAGTCATACCGTATTATGGATGAGAGATGCTTTTATCAATAATAAATTTCCGTCACTTAAAAGAATGACTGTGGATCACAGATATTCACCATATCGTTACGGTCAGGCATTCTGGAGCTACATTGCCCATACTTATGGTGAGCAGTACATTTATCAGCTATATCTGGAAACTGCAGAATACGGTCCTGAGAAAGCCATCTCAAATATTTTTAAAATGTCCATGGATTCTCTTTCAAACAGATGGAAGAAAACGCTGGAAGATCATCTGATGCGAAATGTAAATGATTCAACCTTTTCACTAATTGGAGATCGTATTGTATCCCGAAGAAATAGCGGACATTATAATTTAGCTCCTTCTGTGAGCCCTGATGGTCAAAGTCTGATATTTTTATCGGAACGCGACTTGTTTGGGTTGGATTTATTTCTGGCCGATGCAAAAACCGGAGAGGTAAAAAAGAAAGTGTATACATCAACATCCAGTGATCAAATTGATGCCATAAATTACCTTGAAACTGCCGGAACATGGTCTCCTGATAGCAAGTATTTTGCATATGTGGCCTATTTAAAAGGAGAAAGTGCAGTTATTATTTTTGATATCGATAAAGGAAAGATATGTCAGGAGATTAGTATTTCAGATGTTGATGCACTAAGTTATCCGGCATGGTCACCAAATGAGGATGCTATTGTTTTTACAGGCCTGAAAGAGGGGATATCTGATTTATATCTATATGAACTCAATACTCATAAACTTACTAACATTACAAATGATGGTTCGTGTAATTTACAGGCTTTTTGGACTCAGGATGCTAGTCATATTTTTTATGTAACGGACGCACCATCACCAACACAGGAAAGATTTACTACCAATTATTATAATATAGCTTCGATAGAGGTTAAGAGCTTGGTTAATAAAGTTTACAGTACCTTTGATGGTGCCCAGAATGTGAATCCTGTTACTAATGCAGATGGTTCTGAGATATTCTTTTTATCGGATAGAGACGGCATGCGGAATTTATATCAGCTGAATGAAAAAGATGGAACAATTCTTCAGTTAACACATTATCCCACAGGAATAACGGGGGTAACTCCTTTAGCTCCGGCATTGACAATTGCCAGAAACTATTTATATTACAATATGCTTTGGGAAGGCGATTTTTCAATCATACGAGCTAATGTTAATCAAATCAGAAAAACCGCTGTTCCGGTTGAAGATAGAAGCCTTAATAGATATGCCTCACGATTGATGCCTTACTCTATATATCCGTCTTTGGTGGATGAAAATCTGGCGCAGAATCAGTTGTACAATAGCTTTGAACCCGATAGTTTTTACAAGCACCCAATTAAATCGAAGTTTAAACTCGATTATATTGGAAATACATCTGCCGGAGTTATGACCAGCCGATTTGGAACAGGACTTGCCGGTAGTGTGGAAGCAAGGTTTAGTGATATTTTGGGTGAACACATGCTATATTCAGGAGTAAGCGTAAATGGTGAGATATATGACTTTGGAGGACAAGTAGCTTATGTAAATCAGAAACGTCCGGTAAAATTAGGACTCAGCTTATCTCATATACCATACCGTACAGGATATTATCGATTTGAACAGGATGCAGAAGGAGGAGAGGATTTAGTATATATTTTTCAACGAACGTTCATTGATAAGCTGACGCTTTTTGGATATTACCCGTTTAATAAAGCTCACCGTTTAGAAGCCGGGCTTTCCGGAGCTTATTATAGTTATCGTACTGAAAAAGTAAATAATCCGAATTATTATTATTCAACTACTCAGCAGAGAAGAGAATTGGTTGAATCACCCACGCCGTTTGAGGTGGCTATTGCCGATGTGGCATATGTTA
Organism: Marinilabiliaceae bacterium; assembly: GCA_050296935.1. GTDB lineage: Bacteria > Bacteroidota > Bacteroidia > Bacteroidales > Marinilabiliaceae > Saccharicrinis. The sequence continues at coordinate 97,757 of JBNKRV010000290.1, forward strand.
TAGATAATTCAAAGTATGGTTTAGCCTCACCGGTTGAAGGAAAAAGAATCAGAGTCGGTTATGAACGATACTTTGCAGGAGTGAATATGAACACTTACCTGGTGGATTTTAGAAAGTATTTTAATGTAAAACCCTATACTTTTGCTTTTCGGTTTTATCATTATGGCAGATATGGAAAAGAAAGTGACAGCAACCGGTTATTGGATATATTTATTGGTTACCCATGGTATGTAAGAGGTTATGAAAGTGGAAAGTTCTATGGAGATGAGGCGGATGGTAAAATCTCTACCAGTCAGCTATTGGGTTCCAGAATTATGGTGTCTAACCTTGAGTGGCGCATGCCTTTTACCGGACCCAAAGATTATGCCTTCCTCAGATCCGGATTTTTATTCTCAGAATTGGCACTGTTTTTTGATGCCGGAATTGCCTGGAATGAATCATCCACCCCTGAATTAAAGCTTAGTACAAATTCGGTAGATCAGAGAATACCAATTATGAGTACAGGTGCGGCACTTCGTATCAACCTGCTTGGTGCAATTATTATAGAGCCTTACTATGCATTCCCGATCCATCAGAAAAAATTCCATAGTGGTAATTTTGGAATTAATATACTTTCCGGATGGTAAAAGGTGAGGGTAATTTGAAAAAAAACATCAATAATTTTAACCGAACTCAGGTGCACATATTTTGCCTTAAATTCTGAAGAAATTCTGGATATTAAACGGATCGGCATTTTTTATTGAATGATCTTAAAATTCAATTTGATAGGCTTTTATCGCTAATATAGATCATATAAATTCTTTACAATCATAAAAAAAAATTACCTTTGTCCAGATTTTTAATGAAAAAGGATCATAGGGGTAAAAAGCCAATTTTACGAAGGATAAGTAAACCCAAAATTTATTAATTCAATGAGCAACGAAACAGTGAACAGAGCGGCTGATAATATCAGGTTATTGTCAGCAGCCATGGTAGAAAAAGCAAAGTCAGGTCATCCGGGAGGAGCAATGGGAGGAGCCGATTTTATTAACATCCTTTACTCTGAGTACCTTAACTATGATCCAAATGATAGGAAATGGGTAAACAGAGACAGATTTTTCCTTGATCCAGGTCATATGTCACCAATGTTATATTCGCAATTGGCATTGACAGGAACTTATTCATTAGATGAACTTAAAGAGTTTCGTCAGTGGGGAAGTCCAACACCTGGTCACCCGGAAGTAGAAGTTGAAAGAGGAGTTGAAAACACATCGGGACCATTAGGTCAGGGACACACAATGGCTGTTGGTGCAGCAATTGCTGAAAAATTTTTAAAAGCACGATTTGGAGAATGGATGTCGCATGACATCTATACATTCATTTCTGATGGTGGTGTTCAGGAAGAAATATCACAAGGTGCTGGTCGTATTGCAGGTTACCTGGGTTTAGGAAACCTGGTTATGTTTTACGATTCAAACGACATTCAGTTATCTACAACTACTGATGCCGTAACTATAGAAGATACAGCTAAGAAGTACGAAGCCTGGGGATGGTCAGTTATGACTATCGATGGAAATAATGCGGATGAGATCCGTAAGGCTCTTGATGCAGCAAAAGCAGAAACAGAAAAGCCATTTTTAATTATTGGTAAAACAATAATGGGTAAAGGTGCAGTGAAAGAAGATGGATCTTCATTCGAGAAGATGGTGTCAACACACGGTCAGCCTTTATCTGCAGCAGGAGCTTCATTTGAGTCTACAGTGAAAAATCTGGGTGCAAATCCTGAAAATCCATTTGTAATATTTGATGAGGTTGCAGAATTATACGCTTCTGTAAGTGAAAAGAAATCAGCTGCAGCAGCTGCTAAAAAGGCTGAGCAAGCTAAATGGGAAGCTGAAAATCCTGAATTAGCTGCTAAGTTTGCTAAATTCTTCTCTCAGGAGGCTCCGGAGATGGACTTCAGTGCAATTGAGCAAAAAGCAGGATCTGCAACAAGAGCTGCATCTGCTACTGTGTTAGGTGCTTTTGCTGATCAGGTTGAAAACATGATTGTTTCTTCTGCCGATTTAGCTAACTCTGATAAAACAGATGGATTCCTTAAAAAGACAACAGCCTTTAAAAAGGGTGATTTCTCAGGCCAGTTTTTACAGTCAGGAGTATGTGAGCTTACAATGGCTTCTTTAGCAAACGGAATGGCATTACATGGTGGTGTTATTGCTGTAGTTGGAACATTCTTTGTGTTTTCTGACTATATGAAGCCAGCTGTACGTATTGCTGCATTGCAACAATTGCCGGTTAAATATGTATGGACACATGATGCTTTCCGTGTAGGTGAAGATGGTCCAACTCACCAGCCGATTGAGCAGGAAGCTCAGATTCGTTTGATGGAAAAACTGAAAAATCACCACGGTGATAATTCAATGGTGGTTCTTCGTCCTGCTGATGCAGAGGAAACTACCGTAGCGTGGGAAATGGCACTTAATAATACAAAAACACCTTCAGCATTAATTCTATCTCGTCAGAATATTAAAAATCTTCCGGGAAGTAGCTATGAAAATGCATTACAAGCTAAAAGAGGTGCTTATATAGTTGAAAAAGATGCTGGTACTCCTGATGTAGTTTTATTAGCTAGTGGTTCTGAGGTAGCTACTCTTGTTGAAGGGGCTGCTAAATTAAGAGCTGAAAAAGGACTGAAAATTCAAATTGTTTCTGTAATTTCTGAAGGTATTTTCAGAAATCAGGATGAAGCTTATCAAGCAGAAGTTTTACCAGCTGGTGTTGCTAGATTTGGTTTAACAGCAGGTTTACCTGTAACTCTTGAAGGTTTAGTTGGAGCTAATGGTTCTGTTTGGGGATTAGATCATTTCGGATTCTCAGGACCATATACTGTGTTGGATGAGAAATTTGGCTTTACAGCTGATAATGTATTCAACAAAGTAGTTGAAATGCTTAAAAATAAAGCAGTGACAGCATAATTTGCTATCATAAAATTATAGATTAAAAAAAGCAACCTCTTTGAGGTTGCTTTTTTTGTTTATTATTGGTTATATTGATTAAGTATTGTAATCGTATGATTCTAATCAATTGAATATGCAAAATTTAGTAGTTTTCTCAGGTGCAGGAATGAGTGCAGAGAGTGGTATTAAAACTTTCAGGGATATGGGTGGTTTATGGGAACAATATGATGTTACTGAGGTAGCAAGTCCTGAAGCCTGGAAATTCAATCCGGAATTAGTGATGGATTTTTATAATCAGAGAAGAAAGCAATTGTTTGAATGTAAACCTAATAAAGGACATGAGATTATTGCTGGTTTAGAAACTGATTTTCAAGTAAAAATAATCACTCAGAATGTTGATGATTTACATGAAAGTGCTGGATCAAAACATGTGCTCCATTTACATGGAGAGCTTAAAAAAGTAAGAAGTACGGTTGATCCTGATTTAATATATGAGATGAGTGACTGGGAACTTAAAATTGGTGATGTATGCGAAAAGGGGAGTCAGTTACGACCTCATATTGTATGGTTTGGAGAAGAGGTGCCTGAGATATCAAGAGCTGTGTCTGTAGTTCAAAAAGCCGATGTTTTAGTTGTTGTAGGAACTTCATTAAGCGTATATCCAGCAGCTGGTTTGATACACTATGTCAGACCTGATGTACCTGTTTATGTTATTGACCCTGGCAATCCGGGCTATGCTCCACAGATGAATATTACTCATATTAAAAAAGTGGCCTCGGAAGGGTTAATGGATTTTGTAAATGTACTGTCAAAGGTTAATTAGTCATGATAAAAAAGATTACTTTATTGGTATTAATACTCGTATCACAATTGGTACAGGCTCAGGATTTTAAAGCCGGAGCCATTGGAGGTGCGGTTTTTAGTCAAGTGGATGGCGATAGTTATGCCGGATTTAATAAATTAGGATTGGTGACCGGCTTGTATGTATCTCGTTCTTTTAATAATATCTGGAGTGGTCAGTTTGAAATTGTATATAAACAAAAAGGGAGTAGATATAATGGAGACGAAACAATTGGTGATTACTCAATATACAAGCTTAATCTGGATTACATTGAAGTTCCTGTATTGTTGAAAATGCAGGTGGATGATTTTTCGTTTGAAGGAGGTGTGGCATTTGGTACACTTATCAACTCCTTAGAGGAGGATGAATATGGAGCCCTGGGAAGAACTGTTCCGTTTGAGGATTTTGAATTGTCATCATTGATAGGAGTTAATTATCAATTTCATAAAAAGATGTATGCCAATTTAAGGTGGGGCTATTCATTAACAAGGGCTCGGAAAGCTTATGGAGGAGAGTTTGATAATCAGCCATTACCACATTGGAAAGACCGTAAGTTTGGACAATACAACCATACCATTTCGCTATCAGTATATTATGAATTTGATAAATTGTTTTCCGATCGATATTAAATTTTCAGAATAGCAATTATTAATAACCTGAGTTCAATATAAAATTAATGGCTCAAATCGCTATAAATATTGAGTTTTAAGGAATGTTTGCGAAAGCATAGCGGGCTATGGTAAGCAAATATGACGCAGAAAATCGGAATTTATAAGTGACATTCATAGCTTTTCAGTAAAAAATCGATTTACGGCTCTAAATTTTATCACCATAGCTCGCTATGTCTCAAAAATTTATATTGTAAATCAATCATTTACTGAATTTTGAGCTCGCTAATTTTAATCGAATTCAGGTTAATATCACTTTCATTTTCTTTCTTAGGAGTGTTAAGTTGCTGCATAAGCTAAAGTAGCAATGGATAATTTAACACCTGGAATTTCCAGTAATTTGCCGGCGCAAGCTTCCAGAGTGGCACCAGTAGTAACAACATCATCAACTAACAGGATGTTTTTATTTTCAAATTTGCATGGATCAGTCACTTCGAAAACATCATTGACATTTTCCCATCTCTCGAATCTTCCTTTTCTGGTTTGTGTACTGTTATTTGTGATCTTAATCAAATTATCTGTGTATACAGAAATATTCATTATTTCACTTAATCCGCGTGCTAAATATTCGCTTTGATTATAACCTCTTTTTCTTAATTTCCAGGGATGTAGTGGAATCGGAACAATCATGTCAATATCACTAAAATAACTTATCTCTTGTAATTCACGTGCAAATAGTGTTCCCATGTGTTGGGCAAGTAAACACTCGTTTTTATACTTAATGGAATGAAGTATCTTCTGTACATTACTTTCTTTTGAATAAATTAAAAATGAAGTAGCTTTTTCTATTTTAACTCTTCCCCAAAAAGTTTGATCAACAGGATTGATATTAACAAAATGAAAATGCGATTTTGGCAATGCTTTCTCGCAAGGTCTGCAAAGATAGTTTTCATGTTTGTATAAAGAATTGCCACATAGCGTACACGTTTTTGGAAAAAATAGTTGAATAAAACTTGAGATATAGGTCATTGTATTTGATTTGGCTATAGGATATTTGAATATAGATATTTTTAATTAGTACTTGCACGAAAACTTAAGATGCATATAAGAAAACTTCATTTCTGAGGCTTTTGAAGCTCGAAAAGTCTGAGTTTACTGCCGTAAATGATCATTATCGAGAGCAAGAGTAGCGAAAAAAATGGAGTTTTCTTACAGGCACTAATTAAAATAATTCAGATCCGCATTTTTAATGTGCATAACAATTTATTAACGAAGCAATAAAGTGACATTAACAAAAAGGTAACATTGGTGACTTACATTTGTAATGTACAAAAAGAGTCGAGGAGGCTTTAATATTTATCATTCGAATTCGGTTTTATTAAATATTCATTGTTGTAATTAAAATATTATCATATGAAACTGGCATAACCAGAGTAAATAATTAGGCACACAGGCGCATAATTGAAATTTGTACTGGTTATAAGGGTTTTGCTAAAATTTATGCAGATGAAAACAAAAGTTTTAATAATAGCGTTAATGGCAGTATTGTCATTTAGTAGTTTTAAAGGAGAAAAGTCTGACAACGAAAATAAAGTTGCGGTCACAACAACATCAATAAGCGGAACTATTATTGATGAATTAAGCGGAGAGACACTGGTAGGTGTTGAAGTTCAGTTAAAGGGAACAGAAACAAAGGTGTATACCGATTTCGACGGAAATTTTAAATTTAGTGATATTCCTGTTGGAAAATGTGAATTAACCGCTAAGCTGATATCTTACAGAGAGTTAAATAGTAAGGCAATAGAATTAGTTGCAAGTGAAAAATGCAATTTGAAATTGAAAATGAAACAAGTGAATTAATAGTATGAATCAAGGTTTCAGCTTCTTGTGTATTCTATAAGACACTTGATTCGTATCCATATTAATAAAACATATTTTTGAAAAAGCCACTTAACTAATTAGGTGGCTTTTTTGCTGTGCTATAGTAAGATAGGATTTCTGGATTAGTTTTATTTGAAAACTTAACATACAAAATTTGCTCGCAATGTAAATTATATCTTAATTTGATGTTAAGAAAACACACAGGAAAATTTTATAATAGTAGCACAGTACTATTATATTTTGCGGGAGGCTTTTATTAACTACTAAAATTAAAAGCCATGAGAATAGTAATTACATTTTTGGTTTTTGTAGGTCTGGTGACCACAAGCCATGCGCAACTTGTTCTGGGAGAGAACGGGTTGTACTGCACAAAAAAAGGAGAGTTATACACCGGGACTTATGTCGAATATTTCCCCAGTGGAAATAAAAGAGTTGAAATGACCTTATCTGAGGGGAAAAAAAATGGTGTTTCAACTTATTATTTCGATAACAAAAAAAAGCAGGAAGTTCGTTCATACAAGAATAACAAAATGGATGGCCTCTGGGAAACCTGGAATTCGGAAGGAGTGAAAATTGGAGTTGCAAACTATAAAAATGGTTTGAAACATGGGAAATGGTATATCTATAATGATGATGGAATTCTTCTTTATGATATGGAATACAAAGATGGAAAGAAAGTGGGTATCTGGAAATCCTTTGATGAGAATGGAAAATTAAAATTAGAAAAGAAGTATTAGATTGAACTCCAGTTGATTGAGAGGGTTTAGGTTGATGATATATTTTTATTAATAGTGAAAAAGGAGAGCTAATTCAAATTATCTCTCCTTTTTTTATTTATACCACTTATAAATTAAATCTGGTATTCTGTTTTGTGAAGATAAATTAATAACTTTCTATGATATATTCTTGAGATACTATAGTGTGAATGGGTTTTATTCGCCTGAGTCCGAAAATTTTTATTTTTCGAACTCAGATTAATTAGGAAGGAAGCCGGGGAATTGATCATCGTTTTTTACGCGTACTTAATGATAGCTCTGATTTTCAGAAATCTATTGTTTGAAGGTTAATACTTTTTATAAAGTACAGTTATAAACTTTTCAGTATGGAACGGAGAAATTTTTTAAAAACGGGTGTTGGATTAGGATTGTTAACTGGAGTTGGACCTTTGTTTGGAGGATTAGATTCCTTAATGGCAAATACGACAACCACCGGAAGTGAATTGGCAGCAGTTAGAGGGGGTGAACCGGAAGAAATGTTTGATAAAGCTATGGAGGCTCTTGGAGGTCTTGGTAAGTTTGTTTCAAAAGGTCAGTCAGTTCTTGTAAAACCTAATATAGGTTGGGATGCACCACCGGAAAGAGCTGCAAATACAAATCCTCGATTGGTTGGACACATTGTAAAACGTTGTTTTGAAGTTGGAGCTTCGGAAGTAAATGTATTTGATAATACATGTAATAAGTGGGACAGGTGTTATGAAAATAGCCAAATCTCCAGATATGCAAAAGAGGCTGGAGCTAAGATGGTGCCTGGTAATTCTGAAGATTACTATAAAGAAGTTACCGTTGCCAGAGGTAAGAGTCTTACCTCTACTAAAGTTCATCAATTGATTCAAACTTCTGATGTGTTTATCAATGTTCCGGTGCTTAAGCATCATTCAGGAACTAAGCTATCATTAGGCATGAAAAATCTTATGGGGGTTATCTGGGACAGGAGGTTTTATCATGGTAACAACCTGGAACAGTGTATTGCAGACTTTGTGTCCTATAGAAAACCAGATTTAACGGTTATTGATGGTTATAATATGATGATCAAAAATGGTCCGCGAGGTGTTTCTGAAGCTGATGTGGTAAACCTCAAAGCTCTTATTGTATCTACTGATATTGTTGCAACTGATGCTGCGGCTGCTAAAATGTTCGGATTAGAACCAACTGATGTTGGCCATATTCAAATTGCTCATGATATGGGTCTGGGTAATATGAATTTGAGCGAACTGAAAATTCATAAAATAAAAATTGCATAAAAAGTGGCTCAATAAATTATTAGAGTAGATTTAACTGCAGTAAAAATGTTTGCAAGTACTAATTAGTGTTAGTCTATATAGTCTGACTACTGTGTTGTTGCTCAAAATCTAAATACTCATATACGCTGGTATTGCGGTTTGGATTTTTTACACGCCTTGTACTTAAGCTTTATAGTCCAAACACCCGATAGTATTGGTGTGTGTGAAAATTTCTGATGAATTTCTCAATAAATGTGAGACACTGTATCAACAAAGATCCCATGAATTATTCAAAAATTAAAAGGCTAAGAGTGATCTTAGCACTCTTGTTTTTTTCGTTTACCTTGCTTCCCTTTATCGATTTGTATGAGTGGGTTCCGGAATCGTTAGCCGGACAAATTCTTTATTTGCAATTTCTACCATCATTGCTCAGGTTTTTGCAAGTATTAAGCATTGGCTCTATGGGTTTTGTTATTGTTCTTATATTGACTTTGGTTTTAGGTCGATTTTATTGTTCTGCAATATGTCCACTCGGGATCTTGCAGGATATGTTTGCATATTTATCCAGAATAATTCGTAAAAAGAAATGCCTTTATAAGTTTAAAAAGTCTCAGTCCATTATTAGATATGGTATTTTAGGAGTTAGTGTTATCGCTTTTATGTTTAGCATTTCATTAGTTCTTAATTTGCTTGATCCGTATAGTAATTCCGGTCGAATTTTTACATATGTATTTAAACCTTTTTTGCTCTGGGTAAATAATGCAGTAGCTACACAAATGCAGAGTCAGGGAATGTATTCAATGCATATTGTTGAGAGAGCCACAACACCGTGGATAATATTTATTTATACGGTGGTATTCTTACTTCTAATTGCCTGTTTATCTCTAAAACGAGGCCGGTTATTCTGTAACTTAATTTGTCCGGTGGGTACACTTCTGGGGATGATCTCAAAAAAGTCTTACCTGAAGGTTCATATAAATACTAATTCTTGTACAAAGTGCGGAAAATGTGCAGGTGTTTGTAAAAGCGAATGTATTGATCTCAAAAGTCATTCTGTTGATTATTCCAGATGTGTTGCTTGTTTTAACTGTCTGCCTGTTTGTGAAGATAATGCGATTGAATTTTCTAAGTTTGACAATACACCCAGGCTTGATAAACATTCAGATTCAAAAGAATTAAAATATGATAGGCGAAGGGCTGTTTCAAGCTTATTGTTGTTGACAGCGAGTGCTACAGTATTGGCACAAGGGCATCGTCGGTACAGGAAAGGACGGAGGCTTGGAAGTGAATTAAGGTTGTCAGTACGGGAAAATCCTGTTACACCACCAGGATCGAAAAGTATAGGGAGATTTAATAGTTTATGTACCGCTTGTGGTTTATGTATTTCGGCTTGTCCCACTGGTGTTTTGCAACCTGCTGTTAAAGAGTATGGCTTAATTGGATTTATGCAGCCACATATGGACTACGTGAATGCTGGGTTTTGTAATTATGATTGTAATCGTTGTGGTGAGATTTGCCCAACAGGAGCAATTTTACCCTTGAAAATTGAAGAAAAGCAACTTACTCAACTGGGCAAAGCTGTTTTTGTAAAGCATAACTGCATTGTTCATCGGGATGGAACATCCTGTGGAGCATGCTCCGAACATTGTCCGACGAAGGCCGTAGACATGGTTCCTTATCGAGATGGGTTGGTTATTCCAAGGGTAAATGAGGACATTTGTATAGGATGTGGTGCATGTGAACATCCTTGTCCTGTTGATTATCCGAACAAAGCTATTTATGTTGAGAGTAATGTGATACATCAGCAGGCTCAAAAACCAGTTGATGAAGAAAGTAATTATAAACCTCAGGAAGAGGATTTTCCCTTTTAAGGATCATATGATATTTACATTAGATGGCAGGCATTGTAAAGGATACCTGCCATTTTTCAATCTACTTTTTCTTCTTCTTTTTCTTTTTTCGCTGTTCTTTTGAAATAAAGTCATCATGGTCATTGATTAATGATTTCCAATCCGCAGAACTTTCAGATGAAAAATCAATGGTATGAGAGTAATCTTCATGATCAATGTCTAAACGCTTAATAGGTTTACCTAAAAAGCCTTCTATTTCTTCCAGTATTGGTTTTTCTTCCACGCTGCAAAAAGAAACAGCATTTCCTTTTTCTTTTCCTCTTCCGGTTCTTCCAACACGGTGTACGTAATTCTCTGATAATTCCGGTAAGTCATAGTTAACTACATATTGAACTTCCGGAATGTCAATACCACGGGCACTTACATCAGTAGCAATTAATACTTTGATTTCTCCTTTGCTGAATAAATCAAGTACCTTTTTACGATCCTCCTGCTCCTTTCCTCCGTGAATGCATTGTGCATCTATATCTACTCGGATCATGGCTTTTTGAACCCTTTCAGCTCTTACTTTTGTTCTTACAAAAACCAATACCTTTTCATCGGGATGTTCTTTGATTAAGCGCTCTAAAAAGAAACGTTTATCATCCATCTCAATATAAGTAACCGAGTGGTCAATATTTCTGGCTACAGGATCCTTTGGTGAAACCTGAATTCTAATGGCATTCTTAACCAATGAATAAGCAAGTTTTTTAATGGTTTCATTAATTGTAGCCGAAAAAAACAGGGTTTGTCTTTTTTTAGGCAGATAAGACATGATGTCTCTGATGTCTTTTATAAAGCCAAGGTCAAGCATGTGATCTGCTTCATCCAGAATAAGAATTTCTATCCTGTTTAATTTGATAAAACCCCGGCTTGCTAAATCAAACATTCGCCCCGGAGTTGCAATTAATACATCAATTCCTTTTTCCAATTTAGCAATCTGTGGCCCTTCTTCAACTCCACCAAATACGGAAAATGATTTTACACTGGTATGTTTACCTATATTTTCAAAAACCTGATGAATCTGTATGGCAAGTTCACGGGTAGGAACCATAACCAAACACTTTATTCCATCTCCACGCCCTTTAATTTTTCTTATATGAAGATTGTTGATAACAGGAATTGCAAAGGCTGCGGTTTTTCCGGTTCCGGTTTGGGCTATGGCCAACACATCTTCCCCCTTCATGATAGGAGGGATAGACTTAAATTGAATATCTGTTGGTCTGCGAAAGTTTAGTTTTGATAAACTCTTTTTTATTTCGTTTGAAATGGAATAGTCTTCAAATTTCATCTTATAATTTACTATATGGAATTCGTACAAAGATACATCTAATAATTTCATTTGCTAATAACCTCAGTTCGATTAAAATTAAAGAGCTTATGTTTTGTTAAACGATTGATATTCAGTATGAAAATATGAGAAGTGGATCGGTCGATTAATGAAAAAAATCTAATTACCACTTCTAAACAACTGTTTTCTTCTTCATATTTACCTATGCCTTCACAAATATTCCTTGAACCAATTATTTATTAGTGATCTGAGCCATTAATTTTATGTCGAACGGAGTATGATAGAAATCCTTTAGTGTCCTCTTGAAAAGGTATTAGTGAGTATAATCTGAGTATTTTTAGCTGTTAATTATGGGGAAAATTAATATTAAAAAAGAAAGCTATTTTTTCTTTATACTCTTTTGTATAATCAAAGTAATTCGTAAATTGATTCTGTAATTTTAAAAGAATATCAAGATGGAAAAGTGGGCAAGGGATTTTCAACTAATTATAAATAAGAGAGATGCGTTGCTTGGTCAGCTAAATAAAGTTAGTGGAAAAAGTTTTACGTATCAATCTTTAAAAAATATGACAATACAGGATTTTGATAATACGGATACCAAAATTTTGTTTACACAGTTGTGTAAAGCCATTAATGATTATAATGAGGCATTAACCGAACGAGACCAAAAAATGTTTGGTAAATTTTTGGATAGTATTATTCATGAAAAGAAACCAACAAAAGAGAGTCAGAACTGGTGTGCTTTTCAATACTAAAATAACCAGAGACCTCAAGTGTACCAAATAAATGTTTCCTGTTTTGTTGTGCTTGTCATTTAATTGTTTCCTTATGCAAAAGGAGTGGATGTTTGAGTTTATGTAGCTGAGGGAAGGGTTATTGTAAATTTTGTTCCTTCTTCAGGAGAGCTTTGTACTTCTATTTTTCCATTGTTTATATCAATCATCTCTTTACATAAAATCAATCCAAGCCCCATTCCACTTTCATTATTTGTTCCGGGCGATGAAATTGTTCTATCATAGGAAAAAAGTGTATTGATTTGATTCTGAGACATTCCAATTCCGGTATCTTTAATTGAAATTGAAACAGATCCGTTTTGTGAATGGTCTTCAAATATTATACTCCCATTATTGGGTGTGAATTTTATAGCATTGGAAAAAAGGTTGCGCATGATAGTTTCAAACATATGCTCGTCAGCATAAGCCGTTGTCTGATCATCAATAGCAATGTTAATCTGTATTTCTTTTGCACCCCACGACCCGGATTGTTGATCAACGATATTTTCAATCTTTGATTTTACCGGTATCTTTATCGGTATAGGTTTCAGTAAGTTGCTTTGCGATCTGCTCCATTCCATCAAATGGGTAAGCATATCCAATCCATTATTAGCAGTTTTGTTTATGGCATATATGGAATCCAGTAAAGCCTCTTTATTAATCTCATTGAAATCATGTAAAAGGTGTTCAGAAAGAGAGCTTTGCACGCAAAATGGTGATCGTAAATCATTACCAATAATCGAAAAAAGCTTGTTTTTAGTAGCGGCTAGTTTCTCAAGTTTTTTGTTCTGATTTTCAATTAATTGCTTCTGTTCATTTAGTTGTTCGCTAAGCTGCTGTTCCATTAAAAGGCTTTTCATGGCCATTTCCCTTTGTTGGGTTTCTAAAGAGAGCTTTATTTCTATTTCTCTACGTTCCTGATTAACTGAGTTTTGTCGTTCAACTAATCTGTTTATCATTTTAGGGATGCTAAACATAAAGTATCCCATTAACAAGAAATATACACTGCGGTAAAATGCACCCTCAGGCCCGGCTGAAGCAACCTGAGCAATTAATTCGGGATCAATATCATTATATCTTACAAAGTATACAATATTAGAACAGGCCACCACATAAAGCGTGGTAAAAATCACAAGTCTTCCATCATACCGCAATACAGAAAGCATAATTAATACAGCATATAAAAATAGTGACGGGGCTGTAGAAACAGCTATGGGTGTAAAAAAATAGGAGTAGTTAAATATGTGTGCAGAAAGAATAGTAACATCAATTGCTGAAGAAACATATCTAATCCATGTGGCATTGTCAAACTTCTTTAAAAGCAGGTTGATAATGGAGTTGTAGAATATGTAAAAAACTGCCAGGCTCAACGATACAAAACCTCTTTCTGTTTTTCCTGAAAGAAATATGTACCCGATTAAAATTAATATAGCTGCAATTAATACCCATCTAAAGCGAATAACTTCTTTTTCTCCCCATGCAGAGTCTTCTTTAGATAAAAATGAATGGTATCTCATTTAGTAATTATAGGTAAATGGTATGAAGAGCCAAAAATAAAAAATAAAAAGTGTAATACAACATGTATTAGGCAAAATCATTCGTTCTCAGATTCAATAATTTTATATGGTATTTTGGCGATAAAACTTTTTAAATGGTTTGTATTCAATAAAAAGAAGTACTTTGCATCAAATATATTTATAAATGAATACTGATAAAGATCAGAAAAGTGCTAATCTTTCATTTTATCATGATGGATTTACTAATGCACAAAGAGGGTTAGCTGACTTCAGCAGCTTGACACCTTTATTTAAAGCCATGCAATCTCAGTATTCTGCGGTTAGCCGGTTAACACAGTCTTTTGCTATGCGCACTCACCGGGAAGAAAGGCCAATTCAATGTGAAAAAGGTTGTGAATGGTGTTGTTATCAGCCTGTGTATATGACCACACAAGAGGCTATCTTAATTTTTGAGTTTTTGCATCAATCCTTTGATGCGGCACAAATAAAAGAGATTTCTCAGAATGTAAATGTAAAGTATAAAAAGACCAAGGGTTTAAAAGAGGAACAAAAGCAAAAAATACTTCATGCCTGCCCTTTTCTTAAACATGGAATTTGTTCAATTTACTCCGTTCGTCCAATGGCCTGTAGAATATATCTATCTGCAAATAAAGAGTCCTGTAAAAAGAAGTTTGATTCGAACGGTGATGGTAGTGTAGTGCCCGACTTGTTTGATTTTATTTTAAAAGCAGGACGTTATATGAATGAGGGATTTGTTGCATTTTTAAAAGGGAAAGGGAAACAAATAGAAGAATTAACCATTGAAGAATTTATGTCAAAACTTTTTAATGATCCGGAATTTGTAAATAATTGGCTCAAAGATAGTGATCTACATATAGAGGAATCAAAAGGAGAATAGGTTAAGATTGAATAGGTGATTGGCACCCACTGCCGCAAATAATAGTCCCAGAAAACCGTATAGTATTCTGGTTGCTGTTATTCCAATGGTATTGGTTAGGATTTTAGCTTTGCGCAGCTGGAAAAAATATTTCCAGTTGAATATGGCAGCACCAAAAATGATAGTGCCGAAAACTAAAAACAGGGTGCTTAAAAATAAATTTTGTTCCATCGTTAAAAGTATTGCTGATATGCTACCAACCTGAGTTCGACATAAAATTTTAATCGAACTCAGGTTACCAGTATTCTTTATTAATTAATTCTGCAGCTTTGGAATAATAATTCCATTTGCCTGCACGTTTACCTTTTTTATACTGTCCTTCTATTTTTATTTTTCCATTACGATAATAAAATACAGCATTACCCCATTTAACCCCATCCATAAACTCTATATGAGCTTTAATATTTCCATTGGAATAAAACTCTTTGTAAGTGCCATCAATAATATCCTTATTAAAATCAATTTCCGCACGAATAATATGTTTTGTATTATCAAAATAAAACATTGCTGTTCCATCTGCTTGTCCATCATTGTAATTTACAGCGGATTTAATGTTTCCCGAATCGTAGTAGCTTCTCCAAAGTTCATTCATTAAGCCATTTTCTAAATAACCTTCGTTATTCAATATACTGTCATTTTCCTGATTCAGGTTATGTATATATACATATCCGGTACTGTCAATATATTTGTTTTTCAGCTGTATTTTAAATTCAAGACTTTCAAATTCATTCAGGTACAAATTTTCAGCTGAGTTAATTTGATTCAATAGGTCTGCGTCAACCTTTTCCCCTTCCAGGGATCGGGATCGAATCTTTGTTTTAAAGAGATCATTTTCAGACGTCAGTTGAAATCCAAACCAACCAATGTTTTGTATGATCTTCCGCTGTTTTCTATAAGATGCTTTTTCTAAAGAATGGCTATATACATAAAGGTGTTCGTATAGGTTGTGCATATTTAAATAGGCGGTAAACTGACTTTTATCTGAGAACTGATCCATAAAGTTCTGAAAATCCTGATTCCTTTTAAGTGTATTGCCGATCAAATAATTATCAATAGTATACTGAAGAATATCAGAAGAATTACTGAATACAATAAAATCATCGATAATCGTATAGTATGGTTTTTCTCTGTTATTTAATAAACTACCCATGAATATTTTAAAGAATCCTCTGATGTTCAGGTAGTTAATTGTGTAATTTTTGTAGGTTATGTTGTTGAATTTAAATGATGTACGGTTCTTTATTTTTTTTGAGATGGAATTAAGGCCACTTTTGGCCTTGACGATATCAGAAGCTTTTACAACAACAATAAAATCGTTTTCCCTAACATTGGCAATGGGTTTTAATTTAGCCATTGAGATTTCACCCGACAACCATGAAAATATATCATCCTGAATATTAATGCCTAAGTAGCTTTCTGTTATTTTTAGTCCTCCCACATAAGTTGCGTGTCCTATAGGATCAAGTTTTGCATATTGGGTTAAAAAATCGTTATGAAAAGAAATGAAATCCTGTACATTAAAATCACAGTATAACAATACATCCGAAGGAATAACCTTTTCATTATTCCGCTGACCAGGCTTTGTATTTTTTAAGGCTAAAAAAGGAGAGGGTACATTTTCATAAGAACTGGTATATCCATTTAATTCAAATGAATTTTCTGTAATATCCCCACCAAGAGCTGTAAATGCCAATCCATTAAAAAAGGAGTAAGAGTGTTTTTTTAATAAAAAATCCTGAAGCCTTTTAAGATTTGTATATATATTAATTTCTGCATTGTTAAAGGCTTTTAATACCTGTTTCTTTTTGTCAGAATTTGTTTCAGGTTTTGGGTGATGGTATTGTTTAATGGTATTCTCCAACAGTTTATAGGTAGTACTCACAATAAGTAAGTTTTCAATAGTGGACAGATGTATAGTGCGATCAAGAGATTCAATATATACAGAATATAATTTTGTACTATCAACTTCATATTCCTTCACCGGACATTCAAGAATGTTGACCAATTTAGGTATTATATTTAATTTGCCATATTTTCTGATATCCGTAACGAACAGGTAATCCGTTTTGGTTTGGGATACTTGATGAAGAGAGAATGAAACTCTTTGATTTTTAAATATTGATCTTAACCATTTGTTATTCTCTAAAGAATTTTCGAAAGCGATCATTCCTTTTTTTACTTCAGAAAGAGCATCGCTTTCAATAATCGATTTCCAGTAGTTCGTTTCGGTGATTGTTACTAAACTTTCGGTGAAATTATTACTTTCAACAATCAGTATTGCATCGTCAGGAACAATAGATAATGGGCTTAATCCTTTGTTGTTGCCCAATTGAAAATAGGCTAATAGTCCAATCATAACTATTAATAATCCCAGTAAAAAGTAGCCTATAAACTTTATAAATTGCCTCATTAATAAATTCTTATTTGCGATTTTAAAAAAACAAAAATGCAGGATTAATGGATAAACTTTATACAAACGGGCTTGTTGATTGTTACTTCGTAGTTAAGCCTGGTGAGCGATCCTGATGATAAATCACGCTTATACACCGTAATATTATCTGAATCTCTGTTGGCAACCAGTATAAATTTCCCTGAAGGATCAATTGAAAAATTTCTGGGCCAGTTAATGCCTTCGGTTTCCCATTCTACAAATTGTAGTTTTTTATCCATGACTTTAAAGATCGCTATGCTATTAAACCCCCTGTTTGAAGCATAGAGAAATTGCCCGTCGGGAGAAAAATGAATATCTGCAGCTTTAGAAAAACCCTTAAATGTATCAGGTAGCATGGCAATTGTCATTACTTCATTTTTATAGATGCCATTTGAATCTTTTTCAAAAGTGGTTACTGTAGAATTTAATTCATTTAAAACAGCCATCATATCTCCTCCAGGGGAAAAGTCAAGATGGCGAGGGCCTGCTCCTGGTTTGCAGGTTACAGAGTCCTGAATTTGAATGGAATCACTAGCGATATTATAAACCATAATTTTATCTGCACCTAAATCAGCAGCGTATGCATATCTGTTTGTTGGATCAACACGAATACTATGCGCATGAGGTTTTTCTTGTCTGTTTTTATTAGGACCTGTGCCATAATGTGTTGAGGATTGAATGTGCGATAATTTGCCATCGGTATCTTTATAAAAAGAAACATTACCGGAACTATAATTAGCTGATAATACAAGGTTTTTATCCCTGTTGAATTCTACAAAACAAGGATCGTCACCATAAGTTGAAACCTCGGAAATTTTATTTAACTGATTAGTTGCACTATCAATAGAATAGCTACAAACAACAGATTGTTTTTGATTGGATTCTTTATTTATTAATGCTCCAACGGCATATACATGTTTTTTTTCTGAATCTACATGGATAAAATTAGGTCCAATAATCTTAGTAGCAATCTGGGGTTGAGATAACTCGCCTGTTTTCGTATTAAAATAACAGTAACTGATACCTTCCTCTGGATCAGAACTGGCAGTTCCAATATAAAGTAATATGTTTTCATTGATTTCCTGTTTTGAACAGGAAAAAAGAATACAGAATAATGCTAATATAAAAACTTGTTTCATTGTGTATCTTGTGTATTTGGGGTCAAGAAAATGAAAATTTGCTTAAAGATAAAATTTAATACAATGTATGTGTTACCATTTCTATGGGTTATATCATGTATTAAAATACTTGCCTGTCTTTAATGTGTTCATAATCGAACGCTTTAATGTGACGATATGATACAATATCAATTGGATAAAATACTGTCAGAATGTTGTAAGTTACACATATTTAGAATTATATGGCTTATGGCATTTGCTTTGAAATACTCTTGTCACAGCAGAAGTGTTGGTAAATAAAACAAGTATAGAAAAAGAGTAATAACAATAAAAATAAATGTCATGAAAACTTTTAGCCACAAAACCAGATTTAGAATGTTAGCACTATTATTAATGTCTGCTTTCACATTCACTACTTTTGCAAACAACCTTGAGAAAATGGAGTCAAAACCTTTTGATCTTGTAATTTCTTCTAAGGTAGAATTCTTACTGAATACCGAAGCTGTGTTTGCTGAACCCGATCTTGATGTTGAAGATTGGATGTTAAATCCTGATACATTCCTTGAGGATGAAATGGTAGAAACTCCTTTAGAAGTTGAAGCCTGGATGGTTGATGCTAATGCTTTTGTTGCAGAGAGCGAACCGGAACTGGCTTTAGATAATTGGATGACAGATGTGAATGCATTTTCAGAGGGCAGTTGTGTTGAAACGTTTGCCGCAAATGGGTATAAAAAATAGTATCAACTTAAATATGACAGGATGTTTAATCTGGTATAAAAGCAGTGTTAATGAATACTATTAACACTGCTTTTTTTCAGGTGTTTTTTTCCGGATATTTATAACTGATTCAATTTCTTTCCTTTATGCGCTCCAAACAAAAGGTTCTTTGGACTCCCTATTATCTGCTCTCCATAGATCCCTGTATGTCCGGAAAAAAGGTAAGCAGTAGCACAAGCAATACCAATAAAAACTCCTGCATCAGCACCAAAAAGTTCTATCCCCATTAAGGTACAGGCAATAGGAGTATTGGTAGCACCAGAAAATACTGCCACAAAACCCATTCCTGCTAATAAAGCAACCGGTAACGGGATAAATAAAGCCAATGCACTGCCCAACGTAGCACCTGTAAAAAACAGAGGAGTAACTTCACCTCCTTTAAACCCTGCGCCTAAAGTGAATGAGGTAAATAGTATTTTAAGTAAAAAATCGGAAAAGGGGAGTTGTTGTTCAAAAGATTCAACTATTATGGGTACACCTAATCCAATCCATCGGGTAGAATGTGATCTGTCTCCAAAGTAAAAAATAGCTCCAACAGCTATGGCCAATGCAACACCTCCAATAACAGGCCTTAAGGGAGGATATTTTATAAATTTCTTAAAAAAATTACCCCAGAAGTGAGTCGCATTGGAGAAGAGCATTCCGGCTAATCCAAAACAAATACCTGCAACAATGGCCCACAGAAGCTCTGGAGCCCATAAGTCAGGTACAAATGGTATACTATAGTGAGTATGATGAACGGGCCATAACAGCGCTGCCTCATTGGCAAAGATTGCAGCTAAAAAACTTGGTATAATGGCATCATAACGCATACGACCGACTACAAAAACTTCTAACGCAAATATGGCTCCTGCCAGGGGAGTACCAAATACAGAAGCAAAGCCAGCGCTTACACCTGTAACAAGAAGTATCTTTCGGTCTTCTTCTTTAAGCTTAAATATCTTGGTAAACTGGTCGGCTATTGCACCCCCCATTTGAATGGCTGTTCCCTCACGTCCGGCAGATCCACCAAAAAGATGGGTGACAACTGTACTCAGGAGTACGAGTGGTGCCATTTTTAGAGGAATGATTTTTTTAGGACTATGAAATTCTTCTAAAATTTGATTATTACCCTTAACTACACTTTGTCCGAAATAATGATATGTTAGTCCGATTATTAACCCTCCAGCCGGGAGTAATGCTATAATCCAAAGATTTGATTCCCGCAAATTGGTAGCCCATTCCAGAGAAATTAAAAAAACAGCAGAAGCAGAACCGGCAAGTAGGCCAACAATGCCGCAAAGAATAATCCATTTTATCAGATATAATAAAGAGGGTACAATCCCTTGCGGTACATTTTGTTTTATCCTTTTTCTCAATCCCATAATCGTTTCCTTTATTCGTAAAATGCTTCTACTCCGGGGTACATATATTTCTTTTTGGCCAGTTCTTCAGGAAAAAGAAAGTAGGTTACAATACCTTCGGCACAAATTTTACCCGTATGGTCTTCTATTGAGGCTTTTATTTTTGCAATACGCTTATTTGCAGTTTCTATTCTTGCTCTGATTGTTATTTCATGACCATCGATCATCAATGGATTTTTATATTTAATTTCCAGTCCTGATGTTACACCTGCTGTTTTACATTTTGTGTAAACCGTCCAACTGGAAATTTCGTCAAGTAAGGTTGCCTGAATACCTCCATGAAGCACATTTTGATATCCTTCGAGGTGTTTTTTGGGTTGCCACTTACATATAATTTCTTCATTTGCATCCCAGAATTCAAGATGTAACCCCATTTTATTCAGAGGAGAACAACCAAAACATTCGTAATCATGATTCTTGCTGTGTACAAACGGATTAAGTATTTTTTTCATATCCATTCTTTCAAATAATCTGGCAACAGGGAATACCGGATTCCGTGTGTTATACCAGTCAAAGGTTAATTTGAGCTCAAAAGTAATTTATTTCAGCCAAATATTACAAAAATATAAACCAACATGTTGTATAGAAATAAAAAAGCCGATGAAAGGAAATGATTCTTCATCGGCTTTTTTATTTTCATTCAACACCTTAAAAGATGTAGTTGAAAGAGGGATAAAAATTATTGCTGGCTTCCGGGAACTGATCCGCGTAAACCCATAACATCACGATCAAACATATAAAGATTGTGTCCATCTAATAATTTAAGTTTGTCGATAATGGCAGAAACGGATGCTTCCTCTTCAATTTGTTCAGTTACAAACCATTGAATCCAATTGTGAGTGGTGAAGTCTTTGTTGTCAAGACACACGCCAACGATTTCGTTGATGCTTTCAGTTACAAATTGTTCGTGCTCCAGCGTTTGTTCAAACACTTCTTGCACATTTGCAAAATCTGCAGGTGGTTGAGCTACAGCAGGGATAACGGCTTTGCCACCTCTTTCATTCACGTATTTCATGAACTTAAGTAAATGGATTTTTTCTTCTTCAGCTTGTGCATACATCCATTCCGATACACCACTAAAACCATTGGTCTCAGCCCATGAAGCCATAGACAAATAAAGGTTTGACGAGTATGCCTCCCTTTCAATCTGTTTAACTAAGATTTCTTCTACTGGTTTTTTCAACATGATATTTATTTTTTATGATTATTTTCTTAAAATCTCAAATTTAAAACAATTAGCGCAAAAAAGTACTGGTTTAAAGTGGCTTGCAATTATTTAGAATTCATCTAGATTAAGCTGGTGTGTATGGCCGTTTCAGTTTAAGATGGTCAATATTTTTCTATTAACTTCTGTTAATTAAAGATATATATATGTTTAAATCTCAAAATTACTTCTTATCTTAAGCTACTGTTAATTTTATTTTTTTCTATGATTAAGAAAATTCTCATCGCAAATCGAGGCGAAATTGCGATTCGTATCATGCGATCGTGTCGCGAAATGGGAATCTTATCTGTTGCCGTATTTTCTGAAGCTGACAGAACTTCGATGCATGTACGCTATGCCGATGAGGCCTACTTTATTGGTCCATCTCCCTCAAATGAAAGCTATTTAAATATACCAAAAATCATAGAGGTAGCTAAACGTTCTAATTCTGATGCCATACACCCAGGTTATGGTTTCCTGTCCGAAAATGCTCATTTTGCAAATGTTGTTAAAGAGGAAGGAATTATTTTCATTGGTCCTTCAGCGGAGGCAATAACTTCAATGGGTGATAAAGTAACAGCTCGAAAGTTAATGGAATCATCAGGAGTGCCAGTTGTTCCGGGAACAAAAAAATCATTGGATTCAACTGAAGAGTTACATCGGGTGGCTATAGAAATCGGATATCCCGTAATGATTAAAGCATCAGCTGGTGGGGGAGGTAAAGGGATGAGACTGGTTAAGAAAGAGGCTGATTTGGAATCGTCATATCATATGGCAAAATCTGAAGCTCTATCCTCATTTGGTGATGATACAGTTTATATTGAGAAGTATATTGAATCCCCTCATCATATTGAGTTTCAGATTTTGGCTGATAAGCATGGAAACACGATTCATTTATTTGAGCGGGAGTGTTCAGTTCAGCGGAGGCATCAAAAAGTTGTTGAGGAAACACCTTCGCCTCATATGACGGAGAGTTTACGGAAAAAAATGGGCGAGTATGCCATAAGGGCTGCTCAATCGGTGAATTATGTGGGAGCAGGCACTATTGAGTTTTTAGTGGATGACAAGCATAACTTTTATTTTCTGGAGATGAACACACGTCTTCAGGTGGAACATCCGATTACAGAGCGAATTACAGGGGTGGATCTGGTGAGGGAACAGATTAATATTGCTGCAGGAGAAGAACTGACTTATCAACAAAAGGAAATTGTGATGCATGGCCATTCTATTGAATGCCGGATTTATGCTGAAGATCCTCTGAATAATTTTATGCCTGACGCGGGATTAATCCGGCATATAAGTGAGCCTTTAGGTCTTGGAGTCCGAACCGATGGGTATGTATATGAAGGTTATGAAATACCGATACATTATGATCCCATGATTTCGAAGCTGATTGTTTGGGCAAAGACAAGGACTGAATGTATTCAAAGAATGAAAAGAGCATTATATGAATACAAAATAACCGGAGTAAAAACATCCATTCCGTTTCTGGAAAAGATTATGGATACTCCGGACTTTGTAAAAGGGATTTATAATACGCATTTCATTGAAGAAAATACACGTTATCTGATTATTGATGAGCCTTGTGAATTAGAATGCCAGGATATAGCCATGTTTGTGACTTATCTTGATTTTATTAATAAGCAAGAATCTCAGGTGAGAGATAATGTGACTAACAAACCATCCCCATGGAAAGAATTCGGTAAAAAAAGAAATCTACTCAGATTTTAATTCATATAGTTATGCCATTAGAACTAAAGATTAAGGATCGTATAGCAAAGATCGAGTTGCTTAGCCGGAACCATCAGATTTTTAAGGTTAAAATAGATGGGAAGGAGTATGAACTGGATGTGCTTAAGGTAGAGGAATCTGTATACTCGGTTTTGTATAAAGGGAATTCAATTAATCTGGAAATGATTGAAGGTGAGTCTCCAAATCATTATAAAGTGAATACCAGAACCGATCATTTTCAGGTGGAGGTGATTGATCCCGTATCGCGTTATAAAAGTAATAAGGGACAGGGTTTGAAAAATACCGATAGAATAATTGAAGCTCCGATGCCTGGAAGAATAGTGAAGCTTCTGGTTAAAGAAGGAGATGTGGTTAATGAGGGAGATACCACCATTATTGTTTCTGCCATGAAAATGGAAAGCGAATATAAAGCCACCATCTCAGGAATTATTAAACAAGTGTTTGTTAAAGAGGGCGATACAGTTGAAGGAGGAGCTCGTTTAATTGAGATTGATCCTTCCGGAGAATAATCATTTTTAACATTTGACATTATGCAATCACTAAAAGATAAGTACAGATTATTTGAAGATAAAAACAACGCAGCGGAAGCGGGCGGTGGACAACAAAGAATTGATAAACAACACAAAGCGGGTAAGTTAACGGCCAGAGAACGTGTGAAATTGTTCCTCGATCCGGGTACATTTGTTGAATTGGATAAGATGATTACCCATTCGTGTAAGAATTTTAATATGGATCAAACGGTGATTCCGGGAGATGGCGTTGTAACAGGATATGGGAAAGTGGACGGGCGACTGGTTTATGTTTTTGCACAGGACTTTACCGTTTTTGGAGGATCCCTGAGCCGTACCAATGCGGATAAAATAATTAAAGTTCATAAACTGGCATTAAAGATGGGCGCGCCTGTGATTGGATTAAACGATTCCGGAGGAGCCAGAATTCAGGAAGGAGTGCAAAGTTTAGCCGGTTATGGTGAGATATTTTATTTAAATGTGAAAGCCTCTGGAGTAATTCCTCAGATATCTGCTATTATGGGGCCATGTGCCGGAGGAGCTGTCTATTCTCCAGCACTTACAGATTTCATTTTTATGGTGAAGGATACCAGTTATATGTTTGTTACGGGTCCTGAGGTTATAAAAACAGTAACACACGAAGAAGTCACAAAAGAAGATCTGGGAGGAGCACATACTCATAATGCAAAAAGTGGAGTTGCTCATTTTGTAGCTGATAATGATGAGCAGACACTAATGATGATTAGAGAGTTACTGAGCTTTCTGCCATCAAATAATATGGAAGAAACGCCTATTGTACCATCAGGAGATAGAATTGACCGTGATGATGAAAAACTACAGGAATTAATACCAGCTGATCCCAATAAGCCATATGATATGCACGAATTGATTAATTCAGTGATAGATAATCAGCATTTTCTGGAAGTGATGTCGCAGTATGCCAATAATATCATTATAGGATTTGCTCGTTTCAATGGTCGATCGGTAGGTATTGTCGCCAACCAACCTCAGGTTTTTGCTGGCGTGCTTGATATAAATTCAAGTATAAAAGCGGCTCGTTTTGTACGATTCTGCGATTCCTTCAATATTCCGGTAGTTACTTTTGTTGATGTACCTGGTTTTTTACCGGGAACCACTCAGGAATATGGTGGAATTATTAAGCATGGAGCTAAATTGTTATACGCATATGCAGAAGCATCTGTACCTAAAATTACAATTATAACCCGTAAGGCCTATGGTGGGGCGTATGATGTAATGGCCAGTAAACATGTAATGGCTGATGTTAATTTTGCATTTCCTACTGCTGAAATTGCAGTTATGGGACCAGAAGGGGCGGTTAATATAATTTTTCGTGAACAAATGGATGAAGAGAAAAGAAAAGAGTGTGTGGATGATTACAGAACTAATTTTGCAAATCCATACCGTGCTTCCGAACTCGGTTATATAGATGAAATAATTTTACCAAAAGAAACAAGAAAGAAAGTTATCCAAGCCCTGGATATGACACAAAATAAAAGTGAAACCAATCCCCCAAAAAAACATGGAAATATGCCTTTGTAAGGAGAATCGTATTTTGTTTCTATAAAAAATCAGAGTCATGAATTCATTAGATCAGCTTAAAAAATATACAAAAGTAGTTGCCGATACAGGTGATTTTGAATCCATCGGGGTTTTTAAACCTTTGGATGCAACAACTAATCCATCATTGATACTTAAAGCATCTCAACGTCCCCGGTATAATTATTTAATGGATGAAGCGATAGAATATGCCCGGTTAAGAAGTGACAATGCTGAGGAGCAAATAAGTATGGCCATTGATAAAGTAGGAGTGAATTTCGGATTGGAGATTCTTAAAATTGTTCCGGGCAGGGTTTCTACAGAAGTGGATGTGCGTTTAAGTTTTGATACGGACAAAACGGTGGCAAAGGCAAGGGATATTATAGCCCTTTATGAAGAAAATGGAATCAGACGAGAAAAAATACTGCTTAAGATTGCTTCAACCTGGGAGGGTATAAAAGCTGCTGAAATACTTAAAGAGGAAGGTATTCATTGTAACCTGACTTTATTGTTTAATATTTATCAGGCTATTGCATGTGCCGAAGCAGGAGTTCAGTTAATTTCTCCGTTTGTCGGAAGAATTTATGACTGGTATAAAAGGTACAGGGGTGTTGAGCATATTGAAGCACAGGAGGATCCGGGAGTGAAGTCGGTTATTGATATCTATAATTACTATAAAAAATTTGGTTACAGTACCGAGATCATGGGAGCAAGTTTTCGGAATGTGGGGCAGATTATGGAGTTAGCAGGTTGTGATTTGCTGACTATTTCTCCTGTATTGTTGAATGAGCTCGAGAATTCGTCTTCTAAAGTTGATCTTAAAATTTCATCTTTAAGTGCCCGTAACCTGGATCTGGAGACGATTCATTTAACAGAAGGTCAATTTCGATGGTATATGAACCAGGATGCAATGGCAACAGAAAAACTGGCTGAAGGGATTCGTAATTTTGCTAAAGACATCGATGAACTTGAGAAGATGATTTCTGAAAGAATTCATCAGAGATAAAAATTGGGTGTAAGGATTAGTTATTGCAAATAAGAAACGGCACCGGAATCTTATTTCGAAACTCCAATGCCGTTTAATTATTTATAAGAATAGTTTATTTTCTAACCTGAGTTCGATATAAAATTAATGGCTCAAATCGCTTATAAATATTGAGTTTCAAGGAATGTTTGCGAAAGCATAGCGGGCTATGGTAAGCAAATATGACACAGAAAATCGGTATTTATAAGTGAAATTCATAGCTTT
>JBNKRV010000291.1:0-9106 GCA_050296935.1 Marinilabiliaceae bacterium
TTCATAGCTTTTCAGTAAATAATCGATTTACGGCTCTAAATTTTATCACCATAGCTCGCTATGTCTCAAAAATTTATATTGTAAATCAATCATTTACTGAATTTTGAGCTCGCTAATTTTAATCGAACTCAGGTTATTATATACAAAAGATAGCAATGTAATTTTCAAATGGCTTTCAAAATGAAAAGAAGAAGAAGTTGATGAGAATATAAATTGCCAGGTTGTAAAATCAGACTTAGAAAAAACGTAATTACTAATAAAAATACACATTCTTTAAACGTTGATTTAAACCAATTTACAAAACTTTTGTTAATATGTAGATAATGCTGGAAGATAATTGTTTTTAATCATATAAGAATTTTCATTTGCTAGCACCTTTTTTTACGAATATTGCGTTATTAATTCGTTCGTTGGTAATAATGACTTACCCAAAGGTCAATCTAATAGCAAATTTACATAGGTGGAGTAATAACTGCTTGTACAATACATTACTAAAGTCAACAAATTTTAATATAAGAGAAGAAAATTATGAGAATAAGATTACTAGTCCTTTTAAACCTGATGATAGTTTCGATAGCATTATATGCTCAAGAAACTATTTTTCTATCGGATGGTTCATACACTGTTCCAGCTAATGTGAACAGTATTTATATTGAAGTTGTAGGCGCCGGTGGTAATGGAAGAAGTAATGGATTATCCGGCGGCGGTGGTGGTGGATACGCAGCTGGAATATATCCGGTAACGCCAGGTCAAGAATTAACAGTAAGTGTAGCACAAAATGGTACAAACGGAGTATCTAAGGTAGATGATCTTATTCAGGCTACATCTGGTACTGATGCTTCATATAATAGAGATGCCGATGGATATGGTATTGTTGGTGTTGGTGGTATTGGATCGGGAGGTACAATATGTAATTTCAGAGGTGGCAACGGGGGCAAAGGCTATTGGACATATTACGGAGGTGGAGGCGGTGGTGCTGCCGGACCCAATGGCAATGGTTTTGCTGGTGGAGATACACATCCCTACGATCCGGAGGGCTGTTCTGATCCGGGTGGTAGCCCTGGTAAATCCGGAGGTTATCCGGGGGGAGTTGGAAGTAAAGGAGCCGGCTATCTCAATTGTGGACACGGGCAAGCCAATTGGAATCCGGCAACACCTGCTGTTAATTATGGCGGTGGCGGCGGAGGAGGTAATGGCTCCGGATCACAAAGTACAAACGGAGCAAAAGGCTATGTTCGTATTTCAACTATTTTAATTAATTCTGGAGTAAATCAAATTGGCCTAACACTTCATGCTATAGAATCTTCAGCAACTTATCAATGGTTAGACAACAATAATAACCCTATAGATGGAGCTACGAGTAAAGTATATCGGGTAACACAGGCCGGTAAATATGCTGTGGAAATCACAAAGAATGGACAACAGAGAATTTCAGCTCCCATTGAAATAACAGCAGCAGATTTAGTCAACAACTCAAGTACATTTGGCTCTTTTGCATATGAGGACAATGCTGTTTTTTATCATGATCAGATGGTGACGGATTCTGTTTTTATCGAAGTCGTAGGTGCGGGAGGTAATGGGAGAAGCAATGGTTTATCTGGTGGAGGTGGCGGAGGATACGCTGCAGGTATATATACTTTAACACCAGCTCAGGCATTGACTATATCAGTGGCACAGACAAGTGCCACCGACATGTCAAAGGTAGATGATTTTATTCAGGCTACATCTGGTACAGATGCCTCTTATAATAGAGATACTGATGGATATGGTATTGTTGGCGTTGGTGGTATTGGATGGGGAGGTTCAATATGTAATTTCAGAGGTGGCGACGGGGGCAAAGGCTATTGGACATATTACGGAGGTGGAGGCGGCGGTGCTGCCGGACCCAATGGCAATGGTTTTGCTGGTGGAGATACACATCCTTACGATCCGAATGGCTGTTCAGACCCGGGGGGTAGCCCTGGTAAGTCTGGCGGTTATCCGGGAGGAGATGGAAGTAAAGGAGCCGGCTATCTCAATTGCGGACACGGGCAAGCCAATTGGAATCCTGCAACACCTGCCGTTAATTATGGAGGAGGTGGCGGTGGAGGTAATGGCTCCGGTTCTTCAAGTACTAATGGTGCAAGTGGATTTGTAAGGGTGAGTTATTGCAAGATAAATTTAGATATTGAAAGAGACAATAATATGCTAACGCTTAATAATCCAACAGGAATAAACTTCCAATGGCTGCGAATTAATGAATATAATGAGGTTGAATTCCTTAGTGGAGAGCATAATACCACTTTTGAGATGCCTGCCACAAGCGATAAATATGCACTATATGCGTACGATGACTTATGTTCGATAATATCAGAACTATATCAACCGAATATCCCTACAACTATTGATTTCAATAATACTTCCTCATCAGAATCCGGGAAGTTTAAAGTTTATCCGAACCCAGCCCGCGATGTTATTTTCGTTGAAGCAGAACAACCTTTCCAGAAATTACAACTGCTATCTCTAAATGGTTTTCTTATTCATGAAGTAACAGGAGAATCAATAAATATTAGTAATGTTGCAAAAGGAGTCTACTTCATCAAGCTTATTGGCCAAAGTGGAAGTTCAATTCAAAAAGTGATTATTCAGTAAGCCTTTATATATTTGGGTATGTATAAAAGCAAAAGAGCAAGGCATTAATTATCGGAAAAGTGAAGTGGGAATTTCGAAAGCCCTACAGTACAGTGGAAGAGAAGACTATTTTTTGCCTAAAAGAACGAATGGAATACTTATTTGCATCTGCAACAACAGATCAAAGAAGTATTCCATGAAATTCAGCGTTTACTCGAAAAAATTATTGAAGAAGATACCCCTCAAAGCTGGTTAAAGAGATTAACTCCTGCTTTGGACAGCAAATACAGGGAGAGAATATTCTCTTGTTAAAGAGATTTCTCCGGGGAATTGTAGAACGAAATCACGACTTCCATAAAAAAGAATACTTATTACGAGTAATTCTGTATATCCGGATCTGCGTAGGGATAGGAGGTGTAATCCGCCATACTATCCTGATTGTGGCTAATTAGAAAACAACACCGTACATAAGATCGAATGACTAAAAAAAAATCAAAACGAATAATTAGAATCTTATTGTTCCTGGGAACAATAGTCTCTTTGTATTTTGTTCCCTGGCCTATAGTAAAAGCATGGATATTGCCGCTTCCGGATACCGTTCAGGAACAAGTTGATAAAGTGGCAGATTACGGATTTGATGGTATAATTGTTTGTGTAAACAAAAAGGGGAATCAGTCAAAACTTTATACTTCGGGCTACAAAAACAGAGAAGACAAAATTCCAGCAGACCCCAATGCATTGTTCAAAATAGCTAGCGTAAGCAAATTGTATAATGCGGTAGCGGTTGCTAAATTGGTGCAGATTGGGAAATTATCATTAGACAAATCCCTTTCAGACTATTTACCCGAATTAAAAGACAGAATAGAATATGCCGATAAAATCACTTTGCGTATGTTGGTTCAGCATAGAAGTGGTATTCCGGACTTTACCGACACCTATATGTATTGGGCAGCTCCAAAAGAGACTGCAGAAGAACGACTTGCTTTGGTTTTAGATAAACCAGCAAACTTTAAACCCGATGAAGATTATGAATATTCCAACACCAATTACTTATTACTTGGCAAAATAATGAACCGAAGTCTTGGGTATGGCACATTCCAATACATCCGGGAAGAAATATTAAACCCTTTGAATCTAAGGCACACTTTTGGCTCAATTCAAGATGTAAATATTGATGATGTAATGAGTGGATATTATGTAGGTTATGATTCAGATTTAAAAACAGATAATGTTGGCTCAATACTGGCAACAGCAGAAGATTTGAGCAGATTTATTCGAGCGTTAAATGATGGTTCTGTTTTTAGAGATAATAAAGAACAGGAAATATACTCCTCCATATATAAGTATGAGCACACAGGGCTGATACCTGGATACCAGACTATTGCTAAATACCATAAGGATTTAGATGCTGTCGTTATACA
Source organism: Marinilabiliaceae bacterium (assembly GCA_050296935.1). Taxonomy (GTDB): domain Bacteria; phylum Bacteroidota; class Bacteroidia; order Bacteroidales; family Marinilabiliaceae; genus Saccharicrinis. The sequence goes on from JBNKRV010000291.1 coordinate 4,032, forward strand.
ATTTACAAATACTGTAAATTTTGATGGTTATAATTGGAATATGTCTGAAGTAATGTATAATCGGATAGTTAAAATATTGAGCAAGAAAAACGAGCCACAACACAAAGAATAAAATTAATCACAAGCCGCACAAAAAATCCCTGCAGACTTTCAAAATGATTAAATTATTCAGGACATTAAGAACTGCGTTTCGTTGTTGAACAGAACCGTGATTCACCGTTGGAGGAACAGCATTGGTACAGAAAATATTATAAAATTACTGAATCCAATAAAGACAAAATTGTATACATTCATTTCGATGGAGTATACATGAATTCCGATGTTTGGATCAATGGGCATCATTTGGGCATTCAACCATATGGATACACAACCTTAATATTTTAATGAATGGTGGAGACCTGACGTTAAAAATATGGTTTTACGAGACCGGAAACATCCAGGTGTTTTTGCATGGGACATGCGCAATCAGGTTCAGGAAGCAAAAGATAGCTTGGCAATAGCCACTGGTCGGGAAATGGCAGATTTTATACGTGCAATTGATAACGACTATGTGATAGGAAATTTTACATGGACAGCTATGGATTTTATGGGTGAGGTATGTTTAGGATGGAATTCAGGAAAATTAAAATTAATGGCAAAAAGTAAAAACCTAAAGACAGATACAATAGTATTAAAAACAACAGAATAATGGTAGCACCCAACATGCAATATACGATACGAGTCGTGTGATGTAGGTAAATTTAACCATTGTACCATTGCTCAAAAATTGTAACGGTATAACAGGTTGGAGCTTCAAAATTCCGGCCTCCGCATATTGCCATACTTTGTGTGCAATATTCACAATAAGAATTAAATTTGTAGAATAATAACCAATTTGTTACTTATATGTAAGTTTTGATTTAAGAGTAATAGATAGTTTTGTGAAAAACTTAATTCTCTATTATAATATTTATATTTGGATTTGATGGATAATAAATTTAAATATCGATTTGATAGTTTAACAGGTATTTTGTTTAAATACTATTTTGGATTGATTAATATAGACGATATTGTATCTTCTTGGGAATATGCTTTTACAAATAATTTAATTCCTGAAGAAACTAAAGGATTCGTTTTAGATTATCGGAACTCAAATTTGAATATAAAAGTTGAAGAACATAAAGATATAGTCGAATTTTATAAAAACCATCTTGAAATATTCGGAAATTTAAAAATTGCTATACTTACTGAGAATTCAAAAGATATTGTAATTCCAATACTAGTTCAGAATAATGATGATGGCTATTTTTCTAAACCTTTCAGCACCCTTGAATCTGCTATAGATTGGGTGCTGAATTGAATGATTAATAAAGTAGATACACACAATGTTGTATAATAAGGCATGTGTACGTATGTATTTTGCCAGCTACGGGTGGGGGAGCTTTCAATTTGTCCGCCCATTGCTTTTAAAGCCAATTTGTTTTGTTAAGTCAGACTCATGTAAAGACATTGGTCTCCGAGAGGTTTTGGTGAGGGCAGACAATTTAAATTCCCATACACCTAATATTTACGACGGAAAAGGGCAGAAAGTACATGTCTGACATATGTAGAACAATTATGATTTACACTGATTTATTCAATTATTTAAAACAGATGAATTTTATAACCAAATATATCCTAAATGGATATAGAGTCGTTAAATCAGATAGTTACAAAGGCATTGGAGTTGCTATATAATAGATATAAACACAATGACGATATAGATACGTTGGGCAGCATACGGAACGATTGAAGCATTCTGCAAAATAATCAAGTGATTGTGAGAAATATTCTCACTATATTTCTATATTTGCAAAGAATGAGAATTTTTCTCACTAATAATTAGAAATAATGATTATTGAATTTACAGTTGGAAATTTTTTGTCTTTTAGGAATAAAAAAACTTTATCCTTAGAGGCTACAAATATTACGGAATATAAAGAATCAACATTCAAAGCAGGAAAATTTAATCTCTTGAAAAGTGCAGTTCTTTACGGGGCTAACTCAAGTGGAAAATCAAATTTCATTAAAGCAATGTCGACAATGAAAAGAATTGTAATGACATCTGTGGAAAAGACATCTGCATCGAAATTTGAAATTGTACCTTTTTTACTTAATACTAGTACTGAAAATAAACCGACTTTTTTTGAATTAGTTTTCTTAATTGACAAAACAAGATATCGATATGGTTTTGAAATTGATAATAGTTCAATCCATGGAGAATGGTTATTCAAATTAGAAGGAGATAATGAAATTCCTCTATTTATTAGGGAAGAAAATGGAATTGGGGTAACTGATGATTTTAAAGAAGGTCATGGTCTTGAATCTAAAACTAGAGAAAATGCTTTGTTCCTTTCTGTTGTTGACCAATTTAATGGCGAAAATGCAGCGAAAATTATTAGCTGGTTTAATGATTTAGGAACGATTTCTGGATTAAGTCATGATAATTACAGAGGGGTTACTTTTTCATTGTTGGACAAAAAGAAATCAAAAGAAAGACTTTTGGATTTTTTCAAAGACTTAGATTTGGGATTTGAACAACTAAAATTCAGAAAAGAGAAATTTCAAGAAAGCTTTCTACCTAATGATTTGCCTGCTGAACTTCTTGATGATATCATCAATGATTTGCAAGGAAAAACTATTGCTAGGATTAACACAGTCCATAATAAATATGACGAAAGTGGCAAAAAAGTTGGTTTCAAGGATTTTGATTTACGTGAACAAGAATCATCAGGAACAAATAAAGTTTTTGATATTTCAGGACCAATTTTTGACACTCTAATTGGTGGTGGAGTATTGGTTATTGATGAATTAGATGCAAAACTTCATCCATTAATGACTGCTGCAATTACTAATTTGTTTAATTCCCCTGAGTATAATACAAATAATGCACAATTAATCTTTGCAACTCATGATACGAATTTATTATCATATGGCAGATTTAGAAGAGACCAAATTTATTTTCTAGAGAAAGATAAATTTGAGGCAAGTGATTTGTATTCCTTGATTGAATATAAAGAGGAAGGCTCAAGTAAAAAAATCAGAAAAGATAGGTCTTTTGAAAAGGACTACATCAATGGTAGATATGGAGCAATTCCATTTATTGGCAACTTTGAAGAACTTTTAAGCAATGGCTAATATTATTAAAATTGATAACGCCGTTCTTAAAAGACGAGCAAGAGAAGAAAAGAAACGTAAGACTGAGTTTAAATCAAAACGAAAGTTTTACCTAATTGTTTGTGAAGGTGAAAAGACTGAACCAAATTACTTTGAATCTTTAAAATCTTCATTACCCAAAGGTGTTCTAGAACTGACTAATATTGATATTGATGGCACTGGTAAAAATACTTTATCAATAGTTGAAGAAGCTAAAAAATTAAGAACTAAGTATGAAGAAAAGTACTTACGGAAAATTGATAAGGTCTGGGCTGTTTTTGACAAGGATAGTTTTCCTGCAAAAAACTTTAACAATGCTATAAACAAAGGAGAAAACTCGAAGCCGAAAATTAATTGTGCTTGGACTAATGAAGCTTTTGAACTTTGGTATTTATTACATTTTAATTATTACAACACAGGTATTTCACGAGTTCAATATCAAAAACTTATTGAAAAAGAGGTTAATAAAGCAGCAAATGTTACAGACTTTAAATATCAGAAGAATTCAAAAGAGATGTTTGCTATATTAAATAAATTTGGGAATCAAGAGAACGCAATAAAGAATGCTGAAAAGCTTGAAGGTTTATATTTTGACAGAAGTTTTTCAAATCATAATCCTTGTACCAAAGTTCATAAATTGATTAATGAGTTGATAGAACTAACGGAAAAGTACGCTGCCCAACAACAGGTATAAGTAATGGCAGGCAAAGTGCTAAATATTAAGGTTTATAACCCGCTCAAACTGTGTAGCGGTTTGAAAGGAATGTACTACGCAATCTGCCACTACTCATACCCAAACCGTTAGGGCACATTCCCCATTTTTCGCGGACGACAATAAATTCAAGGCACTAACGTCAAGCAATAAATGTATAGGAATGATGAATTGCTAATGGAGAGTGTAATGTGATGTAAGGTAGATTTATAACTTTAACGTTGGGCATAATTTTGGACGAGCAACTATTTTGGCTAGAATGAAATGTAGTTCGCACCAAATATGCTAAATATACGGATGAAAAAATGAGTGATTTGTATAGTTTATTGATTGGTAAGTTCAGGGAAGTAATGATTTAATATATATATATGATTAAAATAATTAAAGAGAAGTTTATGGAATTAAAAAGTATTTTATTTGTTTTTGTGTCAACGTTAATTTTTTCGGCTTGTAATTTCAACTATTCGGAAAGTGGAAAATTTATTAATTATGAACAAGATTCAGTTGAGCTTCAATTGGCTAAAAAATCATTGATGTTTATAGAACAACAAGAAAGAGATAGTTTGATTAATTTGTTTGACGAAAAAGCAATGAAAGCTACGAATCAGAAAAATTGGGATTATTTATTCGAAAATGGTAAAAGATTATTAGACAATAATAAATACCCAAATGATTCTATCATTACTGTTGCTTACATCAATAATAAGTCAATTTCAGGCACGAAAGTTTATAAGGAATTTACATTTCCGTTTGAAAGTGATATAGAATCAAATACTTCCGAATTTTTCACAATACTTGTTATGGGCAATAAAATTCACAAATTATTTGTCCATAAAAGAACCTATCATTAACCAAAACGTGCCCTAATAAAAAGGAATATGAGTGGTCGGCACGACCCAGCGATTATTCTAGGTTGAACTACAACCCGTTTTTAATACCAGCCAAGTATTTTAAGTGGGTTTTTGTGTTTTTTTATGGATATTGGAGACTATGTTTTGTCTTTATTTTTGTGAGTGTTGTAGCTTTTATTGGTTTCGTTTAATGCCAAACACTACATTTTAATTGAAAAAGCTACAGTTTAGGCCATACGATTCTACACCTCATGAAGATGAAGTTTTTTAATGGTTTTTATATTCTTACAATAATTTAGATTTCAGCACTTTCCTTAAGTTTTGGTTTGGCGATCGTA
>JBNKRV010000292.1:0-9629 GCA_050296935.1 Marinilabiliaceae bacterium
AATTAAAGATTTTGATTATATTTTTCTTTATGCAAGGCAAGTGTTACAGGCATAGCCGTAGCTACGGCGAAAATACTTAACGAAGCATAAAGGAAAATAGGGCGAAATAATAGTTCGGGGAATTAACATTCTTTACACTAGCGAGCTAGCCCTGCAAAATTTGCCTTGTATATCAGCCTTTTATGTCAATCTGAATTCTAAAATTTTAATCGAACTCAGGTTAATACACTATAAGAAACATTTGTAAACTATGAAGAAAATATTATTTGTATTATTCATTGTAGCTCAAACAATTGCTTTTGGGCAACTATCTGAACCACACAAAACCCAATCCACTGAAACCAATTTGCTTCCACCGTTTCCGGAAATTCCTGCAAAGCAACCAATAAACAGTGTTGATATGGGCAACTGGAAAACATTTCCAGAAATGATACTGGATATTCCCATAACAGAGGGCCCGTATAAGCCTACATGGGAGTCTATCGAGAAAAATTATCCAGGTGAACCCACATGGCTTCGAGAGGCAAAATTTGGCATATGGATCCATTTTGGGCCTCAATCGGCTGGCGAAAGTGGGGATTGGTATGCACGTAATCTATACAAACCAGGTAGTTGGTCTCATGCTTATGAGAATCATTGAAGAGGTTTGGTCATCCATCTGAAGTGGGTTATAAGGAAGTATTACGAGACTGGAACCCATCCAGACTTGATCCTGCTTTGCTAACGAAGATTTATAAAGATGCAGGTGCCCGTTTTTTAATGATCCAGGGAGTCCATCACGATAATTTTGATTTGTGGAATTCAAAATATCAACCCTGGAATTCCGTCAACATTGGTCCCAAAAGAGATTTAATAGGCGAATGGGCAAAGGCTTGTCGGGCTGAGAAAATGCATTTTGGTGTTACTTTTCATCATGAATATACATGGTGGTGGTGGCAAACCGCATTTGGATGCGATACTATTGGCAACAAAAAGGGTGTTCCTTACGATGGCAACCTCTCACTGGCCGATGGCAAAGGAAAATGGTGGGAAGGATACGATCCCCGTATGCTTTACGGTATTGATTTGCGTGAATATAAGGGCGTGGTCAAAGCTGCAAATTCGGGATGGTCGCCTCCGCCGGCTGGTATCTTTATAAATCATCTTGATTATGCCAAATGGTACACCACTCAATGGGCTTTAAGAATGATGGATGTGGTGGAACACTATGACCCTGACTTCATTTATACTGATGGTACAGTTCAGGGGCCTTTCACGGGAAATGGAACAGGAACAGGTATCAAAGCCAATGCAATGCCATTGGTTATGGCCGATTATTACAACCGAACCCTTCAAAGACGTGGCAAGGTGAATACTTTTAGCATTGTTAAATTCCGACATAAGACTAATGGCACGGTAAATACCGAAGAATTTGGCGTTCCAGCCAACATTAATACCAACCAGCCCTGGATTGCAGAAGCTCCGGTAGGCGATTGGTTCTATGCACCAAATTTTACTTACAATGCAGGTATGATGATCAGGTACATTATTGAAGCCATTGCCAGAGATGGCAATGCCGCTCTTTGTATTTCTATTTTACCCGATGGTTCGCTAGACCAAGGTAGTATTTCAATGTTGAAGGATGTGGGTGTATGGATGCGTAGAAATGGAGAAGCTGTATACGGAAGTCATGCCTGGAAAATTCCCGGTGAAGGAGAAATGGTAGATGGAAAATTAAAAATGCTTCCTGGAGGAAAACTGGGAAGTAAACATGCCAACTTTAAATTTAGTTCTCAGGATTTTCGTTTTACCATAGGGAAAAATGGTTCTCTTTATGCATTCTGCATGACTGTTCCAAAACCGGGAGCACAGTTGAAAATAAAATCAATTGGTACAGATGCAAAAAAACTGGACAAGCCAATCACAACTGTAAAATTACTCGGATATAACGGTAAAATAGAATGGAAACAAGAAGCCGACGGACTTGCAATTACTTGTCCTGAAAAAATGCCCTTTGTAACATCTATTGTTTTCAAAATTAATTAATCATGGTAGATAATCCGCAATTACCGGAATCATTGGCAAATTGGAGAGAAGTCAAGATTGCCAGACCTATTTATAAGCACATTGGCAAGTCACATAGCCTGCCCCAACCAATCGGGAAGCCACCCTCAAACCAAAACTTGCCAAAGGTGCAACACAAACAAACAGCACTCATTTGCAGGCAGAAGACAACCCTAATGGTTGTTTAAAGGAATAAAATTTTAGATTGAATAAATGAGTAATGAAGAATTGTTCTGTTTTATTGTGGAATTCGAATAGCCTGATAATATTTAAGCAGAACCAACTTTAAAACTCCTGAAAAATAGTAATAGTCAACTATGTATTATAAAAGCACAGAAATAAAGCAGCGATTTAATCTTGGGCTTGCCCTTGTATTTATTATTAATCTGTTAATAATCGTTTCAATTAATATAATTATTGGTGTATTCCTTACCCTTATCACAATGGGGGTTCTATTAACTAAGTCTGGTTTGGAAATAGATACAGAGCAAAATAAGCTACGAAGATATTCTAAGATTTTTGGTCATGTAATCGGGAAGTGGGAAAATATTCCAGAATTAGATTATGTAACTGTTGTAAGGGTAAAAATGACGGCTAAAAAATTCCAAGCTTCTTCAGACCTATATGTGCAAGCTTCTTCATCAAATGTGAAGTTTCGAGTTAATTTAGTTACCAAGGATAGCAAAATCAGAGTTATCAAAGTTATAACTTGTGAGATGAATGAAGCAATTAATGAAGCTTTGAAAATAGGGAATGCATTAGATTTAAATGTATTGGATTACACATCGCCAGAGAGAAAATGGATAAAAACGAGTGTTAATCAAGTAGCCTCCCTTTAGGCAAAAAGCCTAGTGGACATTTGTTGATACTTGTTATACCAATTAAAACTATAAATGCGCCGGTATAATGCCAAGCTACTTTAGACGCGAAGTGAATTAGAGGCAGCTTTTTGATTTAATCGGTATTAGAAAGGCTGATATAGCCTTTCTTTTCCTGTCTGGTTTCTTTATTTACCTTTATTTTCTTAAAGTGTTCATGATTTCCGCTGCGCTACAATTCAGTGATGCCATCCGGACAGCATATTTCTAACCACTAATCCCAAACAAACAACAAAGCCGCAATACTAATTGGTTAGTAATGCGGCTTTGTTGTTAATCCTTTATTTTCTTATAATCCAGCTGCAGTATGATATACATTGGTTACATCATCATCTTCATCAAACTTAGCCAACATCTTTTCAAAAACAACAGTCTCTTCTTCTGTCAGTTCTTTTGTGGTTGTTGGTAGTCTTTCAAACTCTGAACTGATAATTTCAAATTCATTTTCCTCAAGGTACGATTGAATAGAACCATAGCTTTCAAACTCTCCATAGATAATAACATTACCTTCCTCTTCAAAAATTTCATTAGCTCCTGCATCAATCATCTCCAATTCTAACTCTTCTAAATCCAACCCCTCTTTGGATGCAACCTTAAAATGGCATTTATGCTCAAACATATAATCAACACTTCCTGTTGTACCTAAAGATCCTCCGGCTTTATTAAAATAGCTTCTTACCGCTCCTACAGTTCTTGTATTATTGTTGGTTGTTGTTTCTACTAAAACGGCAATACCAAAAGGACCATACCCCTCATAAACAATCTCTTTCCAATCCTCATTACTTTTTTCTGTGGCCTTTTTAATCGCTCTCTCAACATTGTCCTTTGGCATGTTGGCTGCCTTGGCATTTTGAATTAACATTCGCAAACGCGGGTTGGCTTCCGGATCCCCCCCACTTTCTTTTGCTGCCATTGTTATTTGTCGACCTAGCTTGGTAAATGTTTTTGCCATACCAGCCCATCTTTTGAGCTTGGTGGCTTTACGATATTCAAATGCGCGTCCCATTGTTATATTTTTTTCTTTACTTACTTTTTTTGAACCTACAAAACTATAATTCCTTTACAAATAAATCAACAAAACTCAAAGAGATTTTAATTTTGAAATTACTTAACAACAGCAGAGTTATTATCAAAGCTGCGTTTTGTGAGGCTACTGAATTTTCAAAATGGGTCTATATTTGCCCTTTATATTCATTTCTTCAATAATTCCTAATTGAATTAATTCTGTAATAAATTGTCTCGTTTCGATTAAATCCTTTTTAATCTTTTCAGAAAGTTTTGTTTCGTCAAACACTCCAAGATCATTAGCGAATTGTATAAGGTTAGCGATAAAACTGTCTTCTTTTGTATTTTCTTGTTCTAATTCAGAATTGACAATGCTAATATTTATTGGCTCACCAATTTTATCATCAAACAATTTATTATTGTCGTTATCAGCAAAGTATAAATCAAGTATTTCATTAGGGTTTTTAGGTAAATCTTTTTGCTGATTTCTCCACATCTCATACTTAAATAATTCACTATTTAAACTCATATTTCAATAATTATGATTTCTGTTCCTGGTTAAATTATTATTCTTTAATTCGTTATTTAACGTTTTCGTTATTTCTTTAATATTTTACTTAGGGGAGAAGATTATTATTATCTATTCTTCTGCGTTTACTGGGACTAATTAGGTAATAATACATCACTAATTACTCAATGGATTCTTAGTATCATTTAACGTTAAGGATCTCATAGTATTTAAATGTTGTAAGACTCTTCTACTTTCACCATTAATTAAGTTATCAGGAGCAAATATCTTTTTTGCACCATACATAACAGCCCCTCTGCAAAGTGAAATAACGTTATAGTTACCTAAACCTAAACTAGAACCAGGTATTCCTACAAGCACAATGCTTAAAATATCAATTATACCAGGGATTTTTTTAATTACTTTCGGTATAGAATCCATTATATAATTTTCAATCTCAAAATAATTTTTCCCTTCAATTAATAAATCATAGGTTGAATGACTTTTTAGATCCTTCAGATTACTTAAAGTTTTAAGTAATTCATCTCTTTTGTAAGTTATATCTTTTATAAAACGTAAGTAATCTTTAAACTCTTCATCAGTCAATGGTCTCATTTTTAAGTCATTTCTGTCAACATTTGTTCTTAGGCTTTGTATATATGCTAAAAACTCTTCTGTAACTATATCTATAGGTTCGAAATTTTGTTTATCAACTCCTTCTCTCTCCATAGTTTGATACAGTGTTCCATATGCGCTTGAAGACATATTGTAAACTCCTCCCATTGCATTAATTATAGGCCCTCCTAAACATGTTTTTAAACCACGTAACTTTAGAAGAGTTCCTGCAATATTCTTTCTATTATTAAAGCCATTTTCTATCTCTTCGATAATATTATTAATCTCAACATAAAGATCTGGATCTTTTCTTTCGTATTCTGTTATAAGGTTTTTACAATAATTATAATGTTTAACCGCAGTTTCAATTGCAGCACTCTTACTATTAGATCTAAGACCCTCAATTTGTTTAAAGTATTTTTCAGGTATATCTATCATCGAGTTTTCAACATATAATCGATTAGCTTGATTATTGACATAAATATTTGAGGAACTTGATATTCTTTTTAATAATGCATCTCTTCGTATTGAATTGATTCTACATTGTGAATAATTTGGATCTATTAAATCCAATAATACTTTTTGCTGATACTTTTTATAGTTTTCAAACCCTTTAGGTTTCTCTGAATCATATGCATATAGGTTAAGTGATATGTACTTATTTTCTGCTAAAAACAACAATTGTTTAGGAGTAACCCCATACTTAGTAAAACATTCATCGTCACTTCGGAATGGTTTTAAATCCACAATTAAGTTTTTATTATTTAAAAGTTGTGATAGGATGGGTAATTGATCTGAAGCGTTTCCCCAATTACCAAGTGTAGGATCTTCGAATAGATTTAACTCTCCACTACTATTTATATTTAAATAGATTGCAGCCATTTTCTTAAAATCTCCAGACTCAATATCATAATTCCATTTATAATCTTTATCAATAAGTTTATCTAATAGAATCAAGGAATGGGACTCATGTTCTTCTAGTAAGGATATTTTTTTTTGTAATTGTTGTTCAAAGCTTATCATATTTAATGCGAATCAAGGGTTGAATATTAATTAAAAAAATGAGTTAAAACGTTGAAAATCAACTAGTTTAAAATTGTTTAAATCCTTAATAATCAGTATCTTACAGTAGTTTCTCACGCTATTGAAAGAATGATTTCCAAGGATAAAGACGACAATCTAATAAGAATATACGAGTTAGTCTGTGACTACTTTAAAGAATTACAATATTACTGCGAACGTTTCAGTAATAACAAGCAACCTGAGTTAACGGATCAAGAGGTTATGACAATATATCTTTATGGAATACAGTATCAAGGTTATACTAAGATTAAACATATTCATAAGTTTGCTTGCGATTACTTACTGTGCTGGTTTCCTAAGATAGGCTCTTATCAAGCCTTTAATAATCGATTAAACAGACTATCAGGAGCCTTTACTAAATTGTATGAATTATTGATAAAAGACTATAAACCAAAGGATTGTTGTATTAACCAGAGCTTATTAGATTCAATGCCAATTATCACATGTTCTGGTAAGCGAAAAGGAAAAGTTGCCAGAGAAACAGCTAATAAAGGATATTGTTCAACAAAGGCTATGTACTATTATGGTTTGAAACTGCATATGCTTGGTTTTAGGCGAGAAGGAGCACTTCCATATCCAGAGCAGGTAATTTATACCCCTGCATCAGTAAACGACATTAACGTGTACAAAGAGGTTTGGTCAGATATACATGACAGAACATTCTTTGGTGATAAAATATACATGAACCATGAACACAATGAAGAAATGAAATCTAAATATAACTCAGAGATGCTTACGCCAATTAAAGCGGTGAAAGGGATGGATAATATTATAAAACAAAGGATAAAAGCAGCAGACGATTTGTTTTCCACTGCTGTTTCTAGAGTAAGACAACCTATTGAGGCGATGTTTGCTTGGTTAATTGAAAAAACAGATATACAAAGAGCTAGCAAAGTTAGATCTACCAAAGGCTTAATAGTTCATGCATTTGGCAAACTATCTGCTGCGTTTTTAAACTATACTTTCAAACCTTGATTCACATATTTAAATAATATCTAAATTTGGGTTTTGTGAGACTTTTTAAATTTTACCATAAAGAATGGCAGTACTATGACCTTACAAATTCTTTTAATGGTTCATAATCATGTTTATCTGCTGCTCGCAGCGCCTTAATATACTTATTTCTTATATCCCCAGCACCTGTTAGGTCACCAGTACCCCATGAAAACGGTTCAAGGTTGAATACGTCAGTAAGTAAGGTATCTGCGATAAGCCGTGCATGACGACCATTCCCATTTGGAAAGCAGTGGATAGCAACAATACGATGATGTAGCCTTACTGCTATTTCATCTGGTTCGTATGTTTTATTTTCAATCCAGTAGTTGACATTATCAACCAGATACCTTAACTCAATACCGATTTGGTGTTTATCAACACCTATATTTTTATTGGTATTTCTGAAAGAACCGGCCCATTTCCATACTTTTCCAAACATTTGAGTATGCAACTTACGAATAAATTCCTCATTTAGGATTGCAGATTTATTTTTACGCTTATCAAGCCAAGTAATCGCATCTGCTATATTTTCAAGTTCGACCCTATCTAATTCTCCTCGTGTAGTAATCGTTTTCTTTTTCAGACCTTCGAGCTCTTCTTGCTCTAATGGTGTTGCCCCTGGAGGATTATCAAATTGCTTCATTTATTCCAAAAATCTTTAGGATTATCAATAAGAATTTTATCCACCATATCCTTTAACGCGCTTTTTTTATCTTCATCCGAAAGATCCTGTAATTCAAGGGCCATAGTATGGTTTAGCCTTTTCATTCTTTCCAATGCTATTTTTCTGGCCTGTTCGCGAACCATCTCTTCTAAGGTTATATGTGGCACAAAACCATATACGAATTCCATTCCTAAACTTTGTGCGATTTTTTGTAAAGACGATAACTTAATATTGCCGCTTACTTCAGAATTTTCAAGTCTAGATATTCTAGATTGGTCTACTCCAACTTTGCTCCCAAGTTGTGCTGTTGACATCCCTAAAGCCTCTCTAATAGATTTAATCACACCAATAGAAGTCATTCCTGATTGTGCGTATGTCCTTAAGGGGATTAACTTCTTCTCAATCTGTTCCCTTAATATTTTCTTATCCCAATAGTTCATAATATGTCATAAATAGCATTACGTACAAAATAAATGATGTCAAATATAGCATTTATTTACGACACTACAATGTTATATATTGCATAAATATAGATATTTGTAATGCTATTTATGACATAAAAAACAAATTCTTATTTATTTTTTTAATATTCTTGCATTTATTGCTCTTTTGCTGAGACTCCTCTCTTAATCTTGCAACGGTTGCTTTGAATTTATTCATTATTGATATTTGCTAAACGCAAACTAAGACATATATAATTTGCTAAACGCAAACATTCATTATAATTTATTTTACCCACGACTTATTAGTAAAATATAAGTGAAAAATAAAGGACAGTTTTGTATGTAGTTCAATAATAGCATTATATAAGTGTGTCCTTTTTTAAGGAACAAATCAGTACCACCTTTATCCGAAGAATTTTATCAGTTTTCTATTTGAAAGAAATCATTAAGGGCTTTTTGAAGGCCTTAAATCCTTAGGGATAGAGTCAAATTAAAAATGAGAAAGGAGGTGTTATTATGATTAAATTTTTAAGAGAAAATTCGTGGTGGATAGGTCTTTTGCTTGCAGTTTTAGGAATCGTTATCCCGCTCCTATAATGGAGTGGGGTAATTCCCCAAAAAAAAATGAGAGGCCGAAACCTCTCTCTACAATTTAATTTACTGTGCTTTTCTCCAATTCTGAATAAACATCCAAATGGAAGCGATCAATCCTAGTGTGGTCACAATTTTAAATGCGACCGTTGCAATAGTAATAATCATATCTATATTATAGAATATTTAAAGCGGAAAAAACACCGATTACACCAATTATATTTTCTTTTTATCTTGTTGCTGCACCCATTTAAGATGTCGATAAAAAGTAGACTTACTTACATTTACAATATCTAGTATCTCTGATATAGTCCTAGACTTATCTAAAGTTTAAGTATAGAAAAAGAGATACAGTTTTCAGGCATTATAAATTATCCGGTATTTAAAGAGTAGTGTATAATAATATACTATATTTTCATATAATGTATTTGCGATTGAATCTTTATGTTTAATATAAAAATCACCCTTAAACAACCTTTTTTTTCAAAAAATAATAGCATTCCGCTATCTTTTTTAGTGATTATATTTTATTGTTTGAGGTGGGTGGATAGTAATTATTATTAGCTTTTAATTAGGTCTAAAATAAGCATATAATAATATAGTATAAGCAAATATAGTGTATAATAGTAAGGTATGTTAATATATGAGTAATTAGGTTTTAAATCATTGTTGTCCGGTAAAGCAAAATATTATTAATTTTCACAATATAACATACTGATATTCAATGTCAGCATATTTGTTTTTCAAAAGTAAGCCCCCTAAATATTAGGAAATAGCGAATTTTGGTATTTGTATTTGTCTTC
>JBNKRV010000293.1:0-2278 GCA_050296935.1 Marinilabiliaceae bacterium
ACGTCTGACGAATATATCGTTTTGCAGCAACTTGGATTGCCCTACGAAGGCTTTGTAAAAGGTGTTGGTTATGCCTATCCTTTGGATATATCAATTGCTCCTCCCCAGATGGGTATTTACAACCCTCCCCGGTTTGTGCCACCGGGAATGGATCATTATATGTATGGAAGAATGCAATGCTTGGATACTTCTGCTGAGTCCATAGAATTAAGTTTGAAAGGCAATCCTGAGATTGAAAAAGATGATAAAGTAGAAGAAGTCAACTTTGATGGGGGTAACTCTGGTTTAGCTTTGGCAAATGCTATTAATAGCATGCCTCCGGTGCTACCAGGGCCATGGCTTATTCCTATTATTAATCCTCTTTATGGAGCAGGAGCAGTTTCTATAGATGGTGGTGCAAATTTAGTGGGTTCAGAAGTTGATAAGGGAATCATATTAATGTTAAGGGGTAAAGACAAAGGCCAGTATATCATATATAATGAAATTGCTGGTGGTGCTGGTACTGGAGGTAGTATTGGTGGTGAGATTACATGATATGATTTTACAGGAGGAAATAACAATATAAGACTTAGTTATCTAGAAGGATTTAGGCATAAAGCATATGGAGGCGTCAATGTTTATGGAGTTTTAGGGGTTGGAATTGCTGGGTCTTGGTCAAAACCAGTAAATGATTATAGGGTATTTGGGACAACCTTTTCTTTTGGAGTTGGGTTATCACCTTTCTTAATTGATGCAGGGTATAATCAAGGAGAAGTAGAATTTTGCAAATAAAAGTTATGAAGTTTTTTAAAAATAAGGCTTGGGCTATAATAATCCTTCTTATTCTTGGGAGTGTTGTTATATATAATGTAAGAAAGGGCAATGTTAAGGATTTAGAATTACAAAAAGAATATCCGACACTTAAAAAGAAATCTAAGATAGATGGGGTTGTGATGTTTAAATATGATTTTAAGGCAAATAATTACAGAGATTTTTTATCAATATCACGAGTTTCTATTGATAAAGAGAAGTATAGTATTATTGCTGATGAAATAGAAGGTTATAATGACTATGGTATAAATGAAGTAATAGAAGTAGGAGATTTTATATCAAAGACAAAAGGTAATGACACTATTGTAGTTATAAAAAAAGACTCGAATAAAGTTTACCTTTTCTTAAGAAGGGATAAATTGTTTTAATTTAATCTTGTTTTTATGATTAAAGTAAACTTTTAAATAATCTAAAGCCCAAGTAATCGGGTCTTTGTTGGGAATGTAAGCTGAACTCTGTCCAATATTTGTCTAGTCCTGAAATAGCGTTACAATAAAAACAATGCTATGCCAAATAATAAAATAAACTATATTACGCCAGAGGAATACTCCACGCTACTAAAACATGGTCTTAAATACAAAGGCTATGTTATTGGTGTAGGCTATGCTTATATTACCACTGCTGTAATTCCTCCTCCCACAATGGATATTTTAAACCCTCCTAAGTTTGTTCCTCATGGTATGGATCATTACCTGCATCTTAAAGTGCAGTGCTTGAACACTTCTGATGAGGCCATAAAATTAAGTTTTAAAGGCAATGTTAAACCTAACAAAAAGGAAGAGGTAGAAGAAGGCAAATCAGGTGGGGGTAATCCATATAACCTTGCTAACGAAACATTTTATAAAGGAATGGCATTGGGTGCTACTTTTTATTTAGCGGATGCCCCTCAACCTGGGCCAGGAGATGCGGCAGGAGCTATTTATCAAGCTTCAACAATTGTAACAGCCGGTGTGCTGTTTGCAGGAACATATTTTTATTTGCATATATGTGATATTATTGAAGGAAATTCAAATCATCCAGGACCTTGGAGTTATGAGAGACCAAATAACTACATTCCAAAATCACCACAAGGGCATGGAAATCACAATATTCCAAATAACGCTAAGTGGGCTGTAGGAGGTGCGTTAATTTATAAAAATTGGGAAGATATTCATAAGAATACAATTAAAACTCAACAAGAGAATCTTACTTTCCGCAATGATAACACATATTATTTCAATCAAAAAAAATTATATGGTTTTTAATTTTAATAAATTAAAGAAGATTACAAATTGGAGACATTTAAGCAACATGTCTTTTTACAGTTGCTTGATATTACTTATTTTAGATCATTGTTGTCCGGTAAAGCAAAATATTATTAATTTTCACAATATAACATACTGATATTCAATGTCAGCATATTTGTTTTTCAAAAGTAAGCCCCCTAAATATTAGGAAATAGCGAATTTTGGTATTTGTATTTGTCTTC
>JBNKRV010000294.1:0-10711 GCA_050296935.1 Marinilabiliaceae bacterium
GGAGACATTCTTCTTTAGGCTATTTAACACCTATGGAAATTGAAAATTATTATTTTAAAAACTTAGCAGCATGATAATCATGACAAGCAAATTATATTTATACAAGCTTAATTAATTGTTTACTTTTTTATAGGAATTCCAAAGAGCAATCTGTATATAAAAAAAGTGTTGCTGTAGCAATGTTGTGGCATTTGTATTTGTTATAAGGATTTGCAATCCGGTCGATTATACTTAGACAAAAAATAATTACGATAAAAACGAAATATTCAGGAAATAAAAAGAAACGTTCAAAAACATTAAGTATTATGTAACTTTTTGGGCTGTATACGTATTACATGTAAATCTTAAAGCATAACAAACCATTTAGATAAATTCAAAATCCTAGTGAAAAGATTATTTATAGCACTCCTTATAATTAGCAGCTTACCGTTTAACCTTATAAATGCCCAAAACGACGGCGATATTAAAAACGAACTTCGTTTGCTGGCTCGTCCTACTTCCGATTCTATTATGCTACGTTGGGGGCCTACCAGTTACCGATTGTGGTTGGTAGGTAATAAATACGGTTATAGGGTAACCAAAACCCTATTGTATAAAGATGGTGAGTTAGTGCAAAACCGCAAAACCATATTGCTAACTCCTCAGCCCTTAAAACCACGTCCGATTGCAGATTGGGAAAAACTGGATGCTACTGATGCATATGCAGGCGTTGCTGCCCAAAGTATTTTTGGCGATAGCTTTGATGTAGAAGCCGGAGAAGAAGATATGGGTATGATGGATATTTTTAACAAAGCCACTGAGCAGGAAAATCGTTTTGGATTTGCTTTGTTTGCAGCCGACCAAAGTGTTGAGGTTGCCAAGTATCATGGTTTGTTATACATTGACAAGGATGTAAAGCCCGGCGAAAAATATTTATACCGTGTATTTCCCGATTCGGTGCCTACCGATATGAAAAAGGATACCGCCTTTTTTTTTACGGGAGTAGATGAATACTTACCCCTGCCTGCTCCCGCTGATTTTAAAGTGGAAGGAGGAGACGGAACCGTAACCCTTATGTGGGATAATAAGTATCAAGCCGAATTTTTCAATAGTTTTTGGATCGAACGTTCTGATGATGGAGGAAAAACCTTTAAACGCTTAAATGATTTGCCATCTATAAATACCACTCCGGAGGGGAATGATGAAGCTCCGTATCACTATTATTTAGATACCATACCCAACAATATGATAGAATATAGTTACCGGGTGATTGGTATTTCTATTTTTGGAGAGTTAAGTCCTCCCTCAAAAGTTTTAAGTGCACACGGAATCGATCAGATAAGCAGTGTGCCGCACATTGTAAAAAAATATTCAGAAGATGGTAAAACTGTAATACTGGAATGGGAGTTTCCTAATGAAAAGAAAGATAGAGTAGAGGGGTTTAGAATTTATCGATCAAAAGAATATGCCAAAGGCTATAGTCTGTTGGCAGATAGTATTTCTGTTATGTCCATACGTTATCAGGATATGAATCCACTGCGAACAGGGTATTACCGCATGCAGGCCTACAATAGTCATGGTGCAGGAGGATACAGTATTCCGCAGATGATGCAGTTGGTTGATTCCATACCCCCGGTAAAACCAACCGGATTACGTGCAGAAGCTGATACCTCGGGGAGAGTGAGTGTGGTCTGGTTGCCCAATGCCGACGACGATATCTATGGCTATAGGATTTATAGAGCCAATGCCATGCATGAAGAGTTTTCATCCATTACACCCAAACCTGTTCAGGATACTTCTTTTGTGGATTACATTACCGTTAAAACGCTCACTAAAAAAGTGTTTTATAAGATACGTGCTTACGATCAAAACCAGAATCAATCGGAGTTTTCAGATGTTTTTGAAATGGAGCGACCCGATATTGTTCCTCCGGCAGCCCCTTTAATTCGAAATATTACACCCACCGATTCAGGTATCGTGTTAAACTGGGCCAATAGTCCGTCTGAAGATGTAGAAAAAGTATTGTTGTACCGCAACCGTGAAGGTGGAGCAAGTTGGGAACTTATAAAAATAATGCCTCAGGATAGCACTTCTACATTGGTAGATAAACCCATGGAAGCCGGCTATATGTATCGTTACATAATTCTGGCAGTAGATAAAGCCGGTAACGAGAGTAAACCGGGAAAGCCGGTGGCTGCTAAATACAATCCGCGAAAGCAAAATATCGATTGGATTACTCCAAAAGTAAAGCAGATAAAAAAGAATGAGGTGGTTGAGTTAACCTGGGATGTGCCTGGTTTTGAGGTGAAACGTTTTCTTATTTATGCCCGGATACCTAATGGAAATTGGAAGGTGATTGATGGTGTGGGAGGTAATGTTTTTAAATACGAATCATCTTTTTATTACGGTAAAGAAATTGAATTTATTGTTCAGCCCAAATGATTCATTAAGCAGAAATAAATGTTACCATCGTATTTTTTGGCAAGTAAAATAACTTTGCCTCTAAGAAACAATCGTGCCATAGTAAAAAACAGAGGAAGGTATAACAAACCCGGACTAAGAATTATTAAATGAACAAAGAAAAAATAAGAGCAAGCAAGCGTTTAATGGCGCTTGTGTTTTTACAAGCTATTCTCTTCACAAGCTATTCTCAGCAGCTCGATCAGGTAGGAAAAAAGGGAGGTGTAAAAGTAAATGGTGGTATTAATATGAATCAGGTATACCGAACCAATGCTTCCGGCGATATGAATCCTTATTCAGTAGTTTTATCCGGAAATATCAACACCTCTGTTTACGGAATGTCAGTACCCTTAACCTTTACATGGTCTAATTATCAATGGACCTACACTCAACCCTTTAATCAATTTTCGTTATCACCTTCGTACAAATGGATAACCACTCATATAGGGTGGAGCAGTATGAGCTTTTCTCCTTATTCGTTAAACGGACATAGTTTTTCGGGTGTGGGAGTGGATTTAACCCCCACTGATAAATGGAAAGTAAGCGTTATGTATGGTCGTTTATTAAAAGAATCAAAAGGTGATACACTTCAAGGGTATAATCCTCAGTACCGAAGGTTTGGAACAGGGATGAAAACACAATATGCTTTTGATTCCGGTGAGATAGGAGTTCATTTTTTCAGAGGATGGGACGATGATCATAAACCGGTAGATTATATTGATTCATTGGGAATTGCTCCGAAAGAAAATGTCGTATTGGGTACAACCTTTGCCCTTCGTCCTTTTAAAAATTTAGCCGTAAGGGGAGAAGTTTCGGTTACTTCGCTTACTGAAGATAACCGAATCAGTAGTGCAACCGATTGGAATGGAGCAGCTACTTTTCGTTATCATGCTTTTAAAACAGATATGAGCTACAGCACTCGTTTGGGATCTGTTGGAGCAGGCATAGAATATGTTGAGCCGGGATATAATACCTTAGGTTCGTATTATATGGTTAACGATTTTGTTAACTATACCATCAATGCTGCCACGTCCATATTAAAAGGAAAAGTTACAGCTGCAGCAAGTGTCGGATTACGTGAAACAAATCTGAATAACCAATCAGAAACCGATCAGCGTGATGTAGTAGAAAATATTAATATTAGCTTTTCACCTACCGATAAACTCAATTTTAGTGCGACATATTCTAATTTTTACAATTATTCCTTTGTTCGTCCTCTTTTTGAAGAAACCAATACACACACCGATTATGAGTTAATGGACACTTTGCGCTTTACGCAGATAAACGAAAATATTGCTTTAAACGGAAATTGGCGATTTAAAGAAACAGAGCAACAAAAGCATAGTTTAATGGCAGGGTTTAATATTCAACAGGCTACACAAAATCAATCAGATGCAGTGGAAAATTCTAATAGCCAGTTTGTTAATGCCTCTGGAGGATACAGTTTAGGCCTAACTGCTACTGCACTAACCTTATCGGTTAATATGAATTATTCGCGCAATAAAATGCCTGAATCCATAAATGAGGCTTATGGTCCTATTCTATCTATCCGAAAAAGTATGTTGGATAAAACACTACGGCATCGATTATCTGTGTCATGGAATGGTACATATGTTGATAAAGTAAAAAATGGTGATGTGCTGACGGCCAGAATTGGCAGTAGCTATACCTTAAAAAAGAAACATAGTTTTAATTTGAATATAGCCTGGTCAGAAAGAAACCGGACTACAGGTACAAATACAAGTTACACTACAGCTACTCTGGGCTATAATTATCAATTTGGTTGGCCTAAAAAAGATTGAATGTTATATCTCGAATTTTCAAAACCCTCTATTTTTGAGAAAAATGTTTCATAAACTGAATTCTGAGGTAACCTGCAGGATTAATGGAATTAGACTGGCAAAGTATTCCCTTTATTTGTTCAATACTTGAGAAGTCTTTACTTGTCATCCATATTCTCAGTTCATTGAGCATGATTTGTATCTGAGCAAATCCGTTTTTATACAAAGTTGATGCTACCTGAACTGATGCAGCTCCTGCTAATATCATCTTTATCAAAGCTTTTCCGTCATGCACACCTGTTGATGCCGATAAGTCGCAATTCACTCGGTCTGACATGATTGATATCCATCTTAACGGGAGAATATATTCATTGGGAGTACTATATTTTGGAGCAGGGACAATATCAAAAGTGTCAATATCTATGTCGGGTGAATAATAACGATTGAACATGACTATGCCATCTACTCCGGTATTGGAAATTTGCGAAACAATACCCGCCAGATTAGAAAAGTAGTTGCTGATTTTAACCGATACAGGTATGCTGACTTCATGTTTTACAGCCCTGATAATTTCAAAAATCACTTTCTCATTCTCTGTACTTGATGAATCAGGATCAGAAGGTAAAATGGAAATATTTAATTCTATCGCATCAGCTCCTGCATCTTCCAGCGACTTGGCAAAATAGGGCCAATTATGAGCACTAATGCAATTAATGCTTGCAATAATAGGGATTTTCACCTGCTGCTTGCAATCATCAATCAATTTTAAATAGGCAGTTAATGTATCTTCCACATTATTATTTTCATAAAATTCCATTGTTTCTGGGTAGAGGTAGTTTGCTGAATACATCTTATTCAGTTCGTGCTCCATTTCAGTTACAATTTCTTCTTCAAATAAAGATTTTAACACAATGGCTCCGGCACCGTGCTTTTCTAATTCAATGATATCATTTAATGAATTGGTTAATCCGCAACTTGAAGCAATTAAAGGGCTCTTTAACTTAAGACCCATATATGAAGTAGATAAATCAGGCATAATCGTATATTTGGATATGATTAAAATAAAATCACTCTTAATTTATGAATATTTTACCGAAAGAAATAATATATATCATCTATTTATAATGATTTATGAATGAAAAAAATTATATAGCAGTAGGCCTAATGAGCGGTACTTCATTAGATGGACTTGATCTGGCACTTTGTTCCTTTAAAAAGAGGGAAGGGGTATGGGATTTTGAAGTATTAAAAGGTGAAACTATCGAATATACACCCGATTGGAAGAAGAAATTAGCATCCATACAGGAGACAAACATAACGGATTTTATTAAGCTGCACAGGGACTTTGGAACATTCATGGGAAATGAAGTGAAGAGATTTACCAAAGGACTTAAGCATATTGATCTGGTTGCTTCTCATGGTCATACTGTATTTCATAAACCCTCAGAGGATATCACTTTTCAGATAGGATGTGGTGCTTATTTGGCAGCTAAGTGTAATCTTACTGTTATTTCAGATTTCAGAACATTAGATATTGCATTGGGTGGGCAAGGTGCTCCTCTGGTACCTATTGGCGACCAATTGTTATTTAGTAATTATGATGCCTGTATAAATCTGGGTGGATTTGCAAATATATCATATGACAATGACAACGGGACAAGAATTGCATATGATATATCACCTGTAAACATTGTTACCAATCAACTTACAAAAAGGCACTTTAACCAACCTTTTGACTTCAATGGAGACATTGGAAAAAAAGGTGTTTTAAACAGCCCGTTATTGGAAAAATTAAACCAAATAGAGTTTTACCATGCAAAAGGACCAAAATCCTTAGGTAGGGAATGGGTAGAAACTGTTTTTAATCCAGTATTAGACGAATATAAAAATACTAATGCTGCCGATGTTATGACTACTTGCTATCATCATTTTGCACATCAAATTGCGGGTGTTATAAATGAAAATCAGTTGAATAATGTGCTGTTTACCGGAGGAGGTACCTTTAATAGGTATTTAATGGAACTCATTAAATCCAGAGTAACCTCAAAAGTAAATATCCCTGATAAAAACATTATTGATTTTAAAGAAGCTTTAATATTTGCCTTTTTAGGAGTATTACGTCTTGAAGAAACCGCTAATTGCCTTTCATCTGTAACAGGAGCCTCAGCTGATAATATCGGAGGATCTGTATACTGCATAAAAAAAGAGACTGAGTGAAAAACAGTCTCTTTAACCAGTAATAACCTGAGTTCGATATAAAATTAATGGCTCAAATCACTTCAAAATAAGACATTTTGTTGCTTTACCTCAATTCCAAAATCGGTGCTCCCGATAATTGGGTGGGCAAGTTATGTCACATTTCTGCGAGCCTTTTTTATTTAACTTTCAATGGCTATGGTGAATTTCTAATACGTAATTCGTGTTTATATTCTTTATTGGAATCCAGAGTAGCTGTTAACTATCATCCCCAAACATCAACCTTTCTTTTTATATTTAAAAAACTGTAGATTATGTCCCATCTTTTCTTTTTTTGTATGCATATAGAATTCATTGAACTCATTCGGCTTTATTTCAATTGGCACATTTTCAACAATTTCAAGACCATAACCTTCTAATCCAATTCTTTTTACAGGATTGTTAGTCATTAATCTCATTTTAATAACACCCAGCTCTCTTAAAATCTGCGCTCCAACACCATAATCTCTTTCGTCAGCTTCAAATCCTAATTCAACATTGGCATCCACAGTATCCAATCCTTCCTCCTGAAGTTTGTAGGCTTTGATTTTATTCATTAAACCAATTCCCCGACCTTCCTGATTCATATATACAATAACACCTTTGCCAGCCTCTTCAATTGCCTGCATGGCTTTATGCAATTGTTCTCCACACTCACATCTTTTCGAATGAAAAATATCACCGGTGGCACAGGAAGAATGTACTCTCACCAATATGGGTTCATCTGAACTCCATTCGCCTTTAATTAATGCCATATGTTCAATTCCATTTGATTTTTGCTTAAATGGAATGAATTGAAAATTACCATGTTCTGTAGGTAAGTTAACCTGAACTCCTTTAATAACCAGGCTTTCCTTTTTTAATCTGTAGGCTATTAAATCTTTAATTGTGATCAATTTCAGATTGAATCTTTTGGCAATATCTAACAATTGAGGTAAACGAGCCATGGTGCCATCTTCATTCATGATCTCAACTAAAACACCAACAGGAGACAGACCTGCTAGCCTTGCTAAATCAACTGCAGCCTCAGTATGTCCTGATCTTCTCAGTACACCCCGGTCTTTTGCCTTAAGTGGAAAAATATGCCCGGGTCTGCCCAGATCCTCAGGAGTGGTTTTATTATCGCACAAGGCCAGAATTGTTTTAGCTCTGTCTGATGCAGAAATTCCGGTAGTACAACCTTGTCCTATCAAATCAACAGATACCGTAAAAGGCGTGGCGTGTAATGCCGTATTTTTACCCACCATTAATTCCAGATCAAGCTCTTCGCATCTCTTTTCTGTGATTGGTGTGCAAATTAAACCCCTTCCATGTGTAGCCATGAAATTAACTTTTTCAGGAGTTATTAACTCTCCCGCTGCAATAAAGTCCCCTTCGTTTTCTCTATCCTCATCATCAATTACAATTATTAATTCTCCCTGCTTAATGGCTTCAATAGCTTCTTCAATAGTATTTAATGGGTACGATTGACCACTCATGGCGTATATATTTTTGATATTTTAATTTTCAAGTGCGCAAAGGTAACTAATTATTTAACGATCAACAATGAAAACAATCGGCCTAACTGAATATTACCTTATCCTTTTTTCTTTTTACGTTTAAAACGGCCGAAAATATTCTGTAAGAAAACAATGTAAGCATCGGAATTTAGTATTGACGAATCTGTGGCTGCTTTATAGGTTAAGAAAACTCCTACGGGAAATAATACAGAAGAAGATAACCAGATACCCATTGACGGCGGCCAGACTTCCTCTTTGCTTACTTTTAATCCAAAGGTGTCAATAATATAGTAAACAATAAAAAACAGAACAGAGGTAACAACGGGCATGCCTAATCCTCCTTTACGTATTATGGCACCTAAAGGAGCACCAATGAAAAAGAAAATGATACATGCAATTGATAAAGTAAACTTTCGATGCCATTCTATTTTATGGCGGACAATATGATAATTTGTTCTATCCATAGATAGTATTTCTTCATCAATCTTATTTTTTGTTTCTCTGGCTTTTCTAATAGCACTGCCTAAAACCATAACTTTTTTCTCTGCGTCAAAAGAATTAAAAATACTGTCTACATCAATAGCATCGTATTCATCTATATTCTTAACTTCCTGAATTTTAGAAATTCCACCACTTGTTTTTATATGCTTTTCTCTGGTATTGTAAACAAAGTATGATTTTAATATTTTAGGTTTTAGTCTTTCGATAAACTCGTTACGTGTTTTTTCCAGAGAATCGGTATC
Organism: Marinilabiliaceae bacterium; assembly: GCA_050296935.1. GTDB lineage: Bacteria > Bacteroidota > Bacteroidia > Bacteroidales > Marinilabiliaceae > Saccharicrinis. The sequence goes on from JBNKRV010000294.1 coordinate 8,698, forward strand.
GGTTTCAATTTGTTTTAAATTTTTCATTTTGCCATAACCTGCAAATTTAGATTCTTCCATTCGACTGAACTCCATATTCTGAAGTGGAATCATAGCTACCTGTTTCTTAAAACGTTCCTTTCTGAACTGCTGTTCTTTGCCCCTCCTTGATTTTCGGGAATCATCCCCAATATCCTCATCATACTTAACACCATCGTACAATGTCAGTTTCAAATACTTATTGTCTTTTGAAAATTGAAGTTTCCCGGAATCAGCAAGCGTTACATTTGTATTCCCTTCAATCTTATTTCTATGATCATAAATCATTATGCCATATAACATTTCGCCATTTTTCGATTTTTTTTCAATCTTGATGCTAAAATCATCTAACCCATCGTAAAATACCTTTTCCTTAATATCAAACTCGGGTCGTGATTTTTTTACCGAATACATCAGGCTTGTAAATTTTAAGTTTGCAACCGGTAATACATTATTTGAGAATTTAAATGCACCATAAGCAACCAACATGGTTAAAATAATTAGCGGAGCCATTATTTTGGGTAACGAAATGCCTGCTGATTTTAAGGCTGTTAATTCATAATTTTCACCCAGATTACCAAATGTCATTAGGGAAGCCAGCAATATGGCTAATGGAAGTGCCATTGGAATAACCTGAAGGGAAGCATAAAAAAGCAATTCAATCAATATGGTTACCTCTAATCCTTTTCCTACTAAATCATCAACATAACGCCATAACACCTGCATTACCAGAATGAAAAGCGATATAAAGAAAGTCATGATTAATGGATTAATGTAACTTCTTAATATGAATAAATGAAGTTTTTTCATGCCTGTATTTTTTGTTTTAATCACATGGAACTTACATCATAAATTTCTTCTCTGGTATGAGAAAATATTATATGATACTTGTTTCATTTGTATTTTCTAAATCAGTTATCAATTGCCTTTATTCTATTTAAATGATCGTGTTGATGTTTTGCAATCAGGTTTATTTATATGAAATTTTATTCATTCACCTGTTTCATCCTGAAATAATCAGAATGAACCTTTAACAACAGCCATGCCATTTACTTCCCTGGCTAATAATTCATCAAATTCTTCCGATACTGAAGTGTGCTGGTTTAAAACTACTTATCCTTGACAAATCAGTATCTTATTGTTCTGAAAACCGTATCATTACAACCTAATTGCTGAATATAGTAGTTTAATCCGGTGTGTATCTACTAATTCAATGAATAGCATAAATCATTATTTGCGTATAAAAAGGCAAAAAAAAAGCATTCCGGAATGCAAGAGATTCTCAGAATGCAAAGTTATACTATTATTTTATTTTAGAAATATCTATACAGAGCCTAAACAATGTTTTAATTGATCAACCTGCTGATTCCATAATTCAGTTGAATCCTCAACTTCATCACTTTCAGCAAAATCCACAATCAATAAGGCTGTTTCACCTGTTAACTCATCAACGTTGATGTTAAATTCAAAATAGGATTCGTCATCATCATCATCATCATCTAACCAATGAAATTTAATACTTTTATTCTCCTTTTTTGAAATTAGTTCAGCTTCTTGCTCTGCACCTTCCCAAATAAAAATATACTTATTGCCCTTAACATTAACATCATCTGAAAACCATTCTGATAATCCACTTGGAGTGGATAGCCTATTAAACAAAATAGACGGTGATGTTTTAATGATAAATTCAAGTTCTATTTTTTCTTTTTTTTCAGACATCTTGTAATCTTATTAGATTTATTCATAGAGGTTCACAATATAATGTTTTTATCATTATTTATAAAATCCCTAATTGTGCTATAGTCAAGTTAAGTAATAAATGTTGACTATGTCAAGCATTTGCTCAATAGATTTAGTAATAACCTGAGTTCGATTAAAATTAGCGAGCTCAAATTTCAGTAAATGATTGATTTACAATATAAATTTTTGAGACATAGCGAGCTATGGTGATAAAATTTAGAGCCGTAAATCGATTATTTAATGAAAAGCTATGAAT
>JBNKRV010000295.1:0-8918 GCA_050296935.1 Marinilabiliaceae bacterium
TGAAACAAAACAAGTTATTCTCATTTCTAATAAATATAAACTTAACTTGGTTTATTATTCTTGTAATATTCTCATTATTAGCGGTTAACCTTTTGGTGGGTAATTTATTGTCAGATGACGGGCCTCAAAATTGTTTTGTGGGTAAAATTAAAGACTGGCGTATAATTGCAGTTCTTGCAATTACCATAGGCCCGCTTTTGGAGACACTACTATTTCAGGAAATAGCTATCTCGGCAATTAAGACATTGATCGAGCGCCCTAAATACAATTTTTATATTTCAATCTTCATTTCATCATTATCATTCTCTATGATTCACACATATAGCGTTAGTTATGTTATTTGCACATTTATTTTTGGGTTGATACCTGGATTTGCTTACTACATATCAATTTATAGAAAACAAAGTGCCTTTTTTACAATATTCCTTATTCACGCAATTTGGAACACTATAGTTTTTACTATTGAGAAGTTTAGTTTAAACTGTCATATTGCAAAAATTCAACTTTTGTGACATCATTAAAAGAGTTTCATAAAAACAGGGAATATAACAATAACAAATACACAAATTTCTAATATTCAAATAACTAATGCTCCATGGCAAACCACAAAATCTTCCCACCCGAAATCATTGAACATACTGTCGAAAGCTATTTCACAAAACAAAATACAAAGAGTCAGCTCATTTATTTAAGCATTATAGTCGCTATTCTTGCCTTTTTGGTATTGCTCCCGTTAATTAAAGTGGATATAAGCACCCAAAGCAGGGGTATTATACGTTCAAGTTTTGAAAACAACCAGCTTTTTTCGGCAGTTTATGCCGAAGTAACGGTAGCGAAAATTGAAGAAAACATGTTTGTGGATAAAGGGGACACTTTACTGGTTCTAAAAACGGATAAGATTGATGAGCAGATTAAAATTAACGAATTAAAGATTGAAGAAAATAACTCTTTTATAAGTGATTTATCCGCTTTGGTGGAAAATAAGAACCCTGCTTCGGCTACGCCCGGTAACCCAAAGCTAAAAACAAACACATGGTTAAGCCAGTATTTAACATTTAAGCAGGAATACCGGGGACAAGAACTCATTGTTACACACCTTGAAAAAGAATTTGAGCTGGACAAGCAGTTATATGGTAAAAAAATGATTGCCCGTATGGAGTTTGAGCAGAAACAAAACAGCCTTGACCTGGCCAAAAGCAAGCTGGCCTTAATAAAAGAGCAACAGCAAAGCAAATGGCAGGCAGAACTGGTAAAGTACCAATTGCAGAATAAAGAACTGCTTTCTAATGTTAAACAATTAGAAAAAGAAAAAGAACAATACTTAATAACAGCTCCTGTAACGGGTACAATCACCCAATATTCGGGCATAAAACCCGGAAATTACACCATGCCCAACCAAAGCATTGCCCAAATATCCCCTGCTGAAAACCTGATTGTAGAATGTTATGTGCAGCCCAAAGACATTGGGTTAATCAGAGATAACATGGAGGTTAGTTTTCAGTTAGATGCTTTTAATTATAACCAATGGGGCAGTGCCAGGGGAAAAGTGGTTGAAATATCTGAAGATATTATAAATATTGATAGTTCGCCTGTATTTAAAGTCAGGTGCAAACTACTTACAGGATATTTAGAATTAAAAAACGGCTATAAAGGGAAGCTTAAAAAAGGAATGACGCTGACCAGCCGTTTCAAATTAATCCGACGATCGTTGTTTGACCTGCTGTACGACAAAACCGACAACTGGCTGAACCCTAAGATGAAAGAAGCCGTTTAATAGTGCATTAATTAATTGTAATTGAAGTGGTTAAATATAATTATTTGGTGACCTGGCAGGGGACAGCAGCAGGGAGTGTCATGCAGATTGAGCAAATGACAGCGGAGGGCTGTGCCGCAGTTATTGCGGCACGGCTTAAACTGGGTTTAGGTAAAATAAATACAAAAAACACAGAAACAAATACCAAAACTCAACCCAGGTCATTGGAGGTTAATAGCTCCAATGACCTTTTCAAAAAAAGCATTACTAATGCACCAATGACAAAATAGATGAGTATAAAAGTAAAACAGCGTGATATTACCGATTGTGGGGCAGCTTGTATTGCTTCAATAGCATCGCATTATAAACTGGATATGCCGGTAGCAAAAATAAGGCAGGTGGCCGGCACCGATAAAAAAGGCACAAACGTTTATGGCCTGCTACAGGCAGCTGAAAAACTCGGGTTTACAGCAAAAGGAGTAAAAGGAGCGGCTGATGCCCTGCCCAAAATTCCCTTGCCAGCTATTGCCCATGTGGTTGTTAAGGAAGTATTGCAGCATTATGTTGTTATTTATAAAGTGACTGAAAAATACCTGGAAATAATGGATCCCGGCACAGGAAAGCTGGAAAAAATGCCAATGGAGAAATTTACGGCCATGTGGACAGGGGTATTGGTATTAATGGTTCCTGCTGAGGATTTTGAAAAGAAAAATGAGAAAGTTTCCAATACAAGCCGCTTTTGGTATTTACTAAAACCAAATAAAAGTATTTTAACCCAGGCATTGTTCGGTGCCATTATCTATACCATTTTAGGTTTGTCTACTTCTATTTATATACAAAAAATAACCGACTATGTGTTGGTCGACAGAAATACCAACCTGCTGAACCTGCTTAGCGTGGGCATGATAATTATTTTGTTGTTGCAAATTTTTATAGGCGCTGCAAAAAGTGTATTTGTATTAAAAACCGGACAGAAAATTGATGCACGGCTCATTTTGGGTTATTACAAACACCTGCTAAAACTTCCTCAACGATTTTTTGATACCATGAGGGTGGGGGAAATTATCTCCCGTGTAAACGATGCAGTTAAAATCAGGGCATTTATTAACGATGTTGCTATTAACCTGATAGTCAATATCTTCATCATTGTTTTTTCGTTTATGCTCATGTTTGTTTATAATTGGAAACTGGCATTGATAGCAGCAATCGTCATCCCATTATATGCATTAACTTATTGGTTAACCAATAAGTTGAATAAGAAACAAGAGCGAAAACTGATGGAAAATTCAGCAGAATTGGAGAGCCAATTGGTAGAATCGCTAAATTCGGTGAAAACCATCAAACAATTCGGGTTGGAAAACCATGCCAACCTTCGTACTGAAACCCGGTTTGTTACCCTGCTTAAAACCATCTATAAATCAGGCATTAACTCCATTTTTGCAGGCAACAGCAGTGAATTTTTAAGCCGTATTTTCACCATTGTTTTATTATGGTCGGGCTCGTATTTTGTAATTGATCAAACCATTACACCAGGGGAACTTCTATCCTTTTATGCTATTATCGGATATTTTACGGGGCCGGCTGCCAGCCTTATTGGTATGAATAAAACAGCCCAGAATGCACTGATTGCTGCTGATCGTTTGTTTGAAATAATGGATTTGGAGCGAGAGGATGAAGAAAACAAGGTAGAACTGCGAAGAGAGCTGGTCGGGGATATCCTGTTTAAAGATGTAGACTTTACTTACGGAACACGTACAGAAGTATTTAAAAAATTCAACTTGCACATTGAAAAAGGCAAAATAACCGCTATTATTGGTGAAAGCGGTTCCGGAAAAACAACCCTGATTGGATTATTACAAAAGCTTTACCCAATCAATGGAGGAACGGTTGCCATTGGCGATTATAATATTGACTTGTTGACCAGCCAAAGCCTTCGGCACAAAATAGCGGCAGTACCCCAACAGGTTGATTTATTTGCCGGAAGCATTGTGGAAAACATTGCCATAGGGGAGTTTAAGCCAGATATGGAAAGAGTGGTAAACATTTGTAAAAACCTGGGGCTTTTATCATTTATTGAGCAACTGCCTGCCAACTTTAATACCTATATTGGCGAAAACGGGGCGACTCTTTCCGGCGGGCAAAAACAACGACTGGCCATTGTCCGGGCATTGTATCGCGAACCTGAAATATTATTGCTTGACGAAGCAACCTCTTCACTTGATTCAGAATCGGAACAATATGTACAAAACACCATTGCCAGGTTAAAAGCTGAAGGCAAAACAATTATTTTGATAGCCCACCGCTTAAGCACAGTGGTAAATGCCGATAAAATTGTGGTATTGGAACAGGGAAAACTGGTTGAGGAAGGTACCCATAATAAACTATTAAAAAATGAAGGGAAATACTACAACATGTGGAAACAGCAGTTCCCTATGATGATGAAAAACCTGATAATGCCTGTTGGGACTGTCAGTGTTTGAAAAAATAGTTGACTAAAAAAAATCCAACTGTCAGGTGTTTATAAATAGATAAGTTTAAGTGAATTATACATCTAAAAACAACAAAACGTGGCAAAACTAGAAGAACAAATCAACCAGATAGAACAATTGGATCAATTAATTCGTATGCAGGCAACCGGAAGCCCAAAGCAGCTTGCCGGGAGGCTGGGAGTTTCAGAAGCAAGCTTATTCAGGCTGCTGGACGTGATGAAAAAACTAAAGGCCCCGATAAAATACGATATTTACCTGCAATCTTATATTTACGAATATCAGGTACATTTTGAGTTTGGTTTTTATGCAAGGGAAATACCCTCACAAAAAGCGATGCAAATAAATGGGGGGTACAGCAATATAAAAATGTTGTTAAATTTTTAAACTTTTTTGTGTCACTCTCAAATTTTGAGAGTGAGAGGTTATATATTTACAATGTAATTGCAATTACAAAGGCACCCGGCAAGCCTTGCAAACTTACACCGGATGCCAGGTAGTACAGGCACTAAGCCCTGTGCGAAGTTATTAAATTAATTATTAACATTTAAAATTTCGTAAAAATGAAAACATTTGAATTAGAACAAATGGGTGTTCAGGAAATGGATGCTGTTAAGAGTAAGGAAGTTGATGGTGGATTTATTCCAATAATTATAGTTGGAGCTTTATTGTTGCTTGGAGGTTGTCGGACATATAAAGAACTTCCTTATAAAGAATAAAACTAGTGTCATGTCAAGGCTCATTTGTCAGGTGACAACACCTGACAAGTGCACCAGCCAGGTGTTGTCACCTGGCTAATTACCAGGAATATCATACTTGACCTGCTACTAGCACATAATGCTAAAGTATGTTTTAAATATACCATTTTGTATTAATTTACAAAATGGCTCTAATGATCAATAAATTTATGTTTACAAAACGGAACTTTTACAAATTCAGTTTTCTTATTATTTTCACTAGAATTTTGGATGGTATTACTACATATCTTTCGTCTCCCGACTTGAAATTTGAACAAAATATTATTATAAAATATTTTGATCTAGGTTGGGGGGAAATTCTGGGATTAGGTTTGGTTTATACTTCATCAATGGTTTTACTTTTAGTTTATGGTTATAAAAACCATGAAGTATTTCGAATTAATTCATCTGATTTGAAAACATATATCTCATTATTTTTTTTCAAGAAAAAACTTTCTTTTTTTCTAATGATTACTTCGTTACCAAAAAAGAAATCTTCAATTGTTTTTTTTAGCTTGTTCTTTCCTATCAGCTTAATCTATTATAGCTATTTTCTCATTATCAATAATACTTTTATGTATCTGATTGATTTATCTGATTTTTTTTATAAAATTTTTGTTAAAATACATTATGTTTTAAACCCTTTAAATATTATCATCATCATCTTTGTTAGCATATATACTTTTTACAAAATTCTTTACCAGGGATATAAGAATAGTAGCATATGATGTAGCAAATCTTTGTAAGGAAATTTGAGCAAAAAGAGAAGATTTAAAGATCAAATAGAATATGTAAAATAATAGATTGAAATATTTAAAACGTAAGAGACATCCAGATTCCTGCGTTTATTTTAATAAAATGTTTAGTTATGACTTTCAGCAGATTAGAATCTAATATTCTATTTTTCCTACTTCTCCTGTCCTTTAATTTATCGGCTCAGAATAGTAGAATTATTAAAGGCTGCATTACCAATTTTGTGGATGAGAATCCTTTGCCATTTGTGCATATCCAAATTAGAAACACCGGAATTGGTACCATTTCTGATCAAAATGGCTATTTTTCGTTAAAAGTCCCCTCTAACTGCTACAAAAAACAGCTTCTTGTATCTTACATTGGTTATGAATCTTATGAAACTGAAATAAGCAAGATTAAAGGTACTTTACAAATAAAGCTAAAACCTGCCGATTATCAAATTGGCGAAGTAATAGTTATGCCGGACAGCACCTTGCTTACCCTCCTGGAAAAAGCTTTTAAAAAAATCCCTGAAAACTATCCTGATTACCCAACAAGTTTAACAGGTTTTTACAGGGAGGCTGTCAAAAAACCAAATAATGAGTACGCCTATTTTGCAGAAGCGGTTACATTAACCTACAAAGATGCATATACTAAGCATAATGCACCGGGGCAGGTAAAAATAATAAAATCACTAGTTAACGAGTTTCCAAAGATTGATTCATTACCAATGAGGTTTTATGGAGGTGTTTTTGAAGCCAATAGTGGAGATATTGTGCTAAAAAGGGGGAGTTTTATTAATCCCAAAAACTTCAAAAACTATCGATATAAATTAGAAGGAACAACCAGGTTTAATAATGCCGAAGTATATATAATCAGCTTTGATACAAAAAATGATAGTTTATCTGGTGGCCGTGAAGGTAGATTTTACCTGGATAAAGCATCGCTGGCTTATTTATTTATTGAGTACCAGTTAACCCCTCGTGGCTTAAAAAAAATTAGTAATGATATTGCATCAAACAGAAATATTACAAAACTTGAAAAGAAAATTAACTATTTTAAAGTTCAGGGTAAGTGGCATTTTATGCATAGTAAATCATCAGAGTACTTTTCAAGAGGTAAAAATGGGCCCTGGATTTTGGAAGATGAATACCTTACTACAAAGGTACAAACTGATAGTGTTGAACCTGTCCCGTTAAACGAACGGCTTGAATTTGGCGATATTTTCTCTGAAAAAGCCAAAACTTACCAAGCCGAAGATTATTGGGAGGAGTATAACGTTTTAAATAGAGACAGTTTGTTGAACAATCAATTAAAGCTTTTGTATGATACTAGTCTATCAAAGAAATTATTAACAGGGAAATCCAGACATAAGCATAGCTTAAAAACTAATTTGATAAAGATCTTAATGAAACTAAGTATGGGATATAGTATTTTGTATTCCGAATTAAATATACCAGGAGCTGGCTATACCATTAACTATAATAATCAGTTAAACACTTCCGGGACCTTAGATCATAAAACTCAAGTCATCTCCGATGCAATGTTAATTCGTTATAATCTAAACCATAGGTGGGATATTTTTTATTCAATACAAAAATCTTTATCAAAAAAAATACTAGCTAAATCAAGAGACTTAGGAGCCTCGTATCGGCTTTTATTGACAAAAAAGAGAAAACCTGTTTTTTTGTATTTAAATGCCAGTGCTTCGTATAATAAATATGGTTGGAACTTTATAACTGATCAAAACACAAATTTTCAATTTGCCGGTAAAACGTTTGATGCCAATCGTTTGCAGGTAAGTATCGGGCATGAATCATTTGGTTTTAAACCGGGAATTAACATAGAATATCCATTAAAGCGGCGGTTATTCTTACAGTTTTCGGGGACTTATTATTTACCTGTATATAAAGAGGAAAAACTTTTTCTGAAAGAGAAATCAGGTTTCTTTTTAACAAGAAAAAATGCAAGTTTGCCCTTATCTAATAATGAAATTGTAGCTACTTTCAATGGTGAACCAACTAATAAAAGTCATTTCAATGTGAGTAATTATTCTTTTGGAATTGGTTTGGTATTAAGGTATTAAATAAAAAAGGAAAAACTATGAAATTAAAAATCACAAAAAGAAACATTTTATTATTCATCCTAGGCATTATCACCTGGTTTATTATTGATATGCTTTGGGACTGGAATGGTACCGTAAACGATTTTAAACAAGGGTTCGAAGATGGGATAGGGGCTGTTGATGGAAAATAATTAACTGATGTTTCCCAAGTTAATTTTATGAATAAAATTCAACAATTATCAATATGGATAAATAGCCCGATCGGCCTCATTGAAAACCTTTTTCAGCTCGCAATCATGCCTTAGTGAGACCGGGAAGCTTCGAACTTGTTCGAAGATCACCCGGCCGAACTTAGGTTTGATAAGAGATGGAGGAGGTTTTCAATGCAGCCTTGACTTTTTTACTCGCTCTTTCAGAGCTACGTGAGAATGGCTTTGCCTAATATTAATGTTATCATAGCTATATCAAGATTTGATTCTATGTTTTTAAGATCTTTATAATCAGAGTATTTTGCAAGTCACAATTAATCTCACAAAAGTAAGTTTCAGGAGAAAAGGCTGAATTTTGCTATAGTTTAAGCTTTCAGATAAACAGTAGTTAAACTTAAATCTGAATTGTAAAAATGGAGTGAATCTATTGTTATGTCACAATTAAGTGTCAGCCATATATCTCTGTAACCTTTAGAATTATACTATTCCATAGACAAATATATTTTAGTATTCTGGTATAATACCAAAGGGGTGTTTTATACGAGACCATTAATCTTAAAAACGTGTATATTTTGTCAGTTATCAATTTCTATTTACAAGAGTATTGGCAAATGCTCAAATATTGTTTCTGAGTCAGATTGTAAACATTATATCTGTACATTGTTTACAAATTATGGATGTTATTATCAATTTGACCACTCCTTGTTAACAAATTTAATCAATACAATGCCATTCCTGTTATACTTTCGCCATCTTTTTACAAGGTTTAATTTAAAAGTAAATGACTAGTTTGATATGAAAAATCTAATTGTTACATTTCTTATTATTATTGTTTTAGTTTCCTGTGGCCAGAAAAAATGGCTTCTTCAGGATAGCAGTTTAATTGTATATCCTGAGAAAATAGAAAAAGATGGAGCCAAAGCAATTAAGATAACT
>JBNKRV010000296.1:0-6766 GCA_050296935.1 Marinilabiliaceae bacterium
ATTCATAGCTTTTCAGTAAATAATCGATTTACGGCTCTAAATTTTATCACCATAGCTCGCTATGTCTCAAAAATTTATATTGTAAATCAATCATTTACTGAATTTTGAGCTCGCTAATTTTAATCGAACTCAGGTTATTAATTATCCGTTCATTTATATTGTATTACCGTTGTGAGAGTTTTTTGTGTATGTAACAAAATTGAATATTAGCTTATAATTGATTGTAAAATAAATCTTTTTGTTCATTATATGGAGATCGGTTTTAGTTTATAAAAACAATTTACAAAAAGAGTTGTTAATCCTTTTATAATAAACTTTAGGGGTGCCTGAATTAAAGGCTGAGATTATACCCTTGAACCTGAAACGGTTAATGCCGGCGTAGGAAAAAGTTAGATACTCACATGCAATACTGTGAGGTGCCTCTATGGTTTATTGAATAGAATTATAAATTTAAAATCAATAAATTATGGCACGATTTGAGAAAAACCCTCCGAAGCAAGATGTAATTTCGCGCACTCCTTACCCGGCATCACAAAAAGTATATGTACCCGGGAAATTACACAACATTAGTGTTGCAATGCGCCAAATTTCATTATCCGACTCACAATTGGTGAACAGTTCCGCTAAAACAGCAAATGCTCCTTTGATTATCTACGATACAAGTGGTCCCTTTACCGATTCAAATAAATACATTGATATACATAAGGGGATTGAGCGTATAAGACAACAGTGGGTGGTAGAAAGAGATGATGTAGAAAGATTATCTGCTTTTACCTCGGAATACAGCAATGAACGTATTGAAAATGAAGGAACAAAGGTTTTTCGTTTTAATCATTCACCGCTACCCTTAAAAGCAAAAAATGGTAAAAATGTGACGCAGCTTCATTATGCACGGCAAGGTATAATTACTCCTGAAATGGAATATGTAGCCATTCGGGAAAACCAGGGAATCAATCTTTTATCAGAAAAAGGACACCAACACCATGGTAATAGCTTTGGTGCAAATACTCCCAAAGGAATGATCACTCCGGAATTTGTAAGAGATGAAATTGCTGCCGGAAGAGCTATTATCCCATCTAACATTAATCATCCCGAATGTGAACCAATGATTATCGGACGCAATTTTCTGGTTAAAATTAATGCTAACATAGGGAACTCTGAACTGACTTCCAGTATTGAGGAAGAAGTGGAGAAAGCTGTTTGGGCTACACGATGGGGAGCTGATACTATTATGGATCTTTCAACAGGATATAACATTCATGAAACACGTGAATGGATTGTTAGAAATTCCCCTGTGCCTATTGGAACAGTACCTTTATATCAGGCACTTGAAAAAGTAAATGGATTGGCTGAAGATTTAACCTGGGAGGTATATCGGGATACACTTATTGAACAGGCCGAACAGGGTGTGGATTATTTTACCATTCATGCTGGTGTTTTAAGGGATTACATTCCTTTGGCAGCCGACAGGTTAACCGGCATTGTATCAAGAGGAGGTTCTATTATCGCAAAATGGTGTCTTTCAAATCAAAAAGAAAACTTTTTGTATACGCATTTTGAAGAGATATGTGAAATCATGAAAAGTTATGATGTTTGCTTTTCGTTAGGTGATGGTTTACGTCCTGGTTGTATTGCAGATGCAAATGATGCGGCCCAGTTTGCAGAGCTTGAAACCTTAGGGGAGTTGACAAAAATAGCCTGGAAACACGACATTCAAACTATGATTGAGGGACCGGGACATGTGCCCATGCACCTGATAAAAGAGAATATGGATAAACAACTGGTCGAGTGCGGAGAGGCTCCTTTTTACACTCTTGGACCTCTCACCACAGATATTGCACCGGGATATGATCATTTTACCTCTGGAATTGGTGCAGCTATGATTGGATGGTATGGAACAGCATTACTTTGTTATGTTACGCCTAAAGAACATTTAGGATTACCCAATAAGCAAGATGTAAAAGATGGTGTGATCACTTATAAGATTGCGGCTCATGCAGCAGACTTAGCAAAAGGACATCCGGGAGCTCAAATGCGTGATAATGCTTTAAGTAAAGCGCGTTTTGAGTTTCGTTGGGAAGATCAATTTAATCTTTCTCTTGATCCTGAAACGGCTAAAGCTTTCCATGATGAAACACTACCATCCGGTTCTGCAAAATCAGCACATTACTGTTCAATGTGTGGTCCCAGGTTTTGTGCCATGAAGTTAAGTCACGATTTAAAAAGTTTAAAGCATGCAGACTTTAAACCAGGTTTAACAGCCATCAAATTAATAAATTAATCAGATGAGGAAATGACTCCATCAACACATTTACTGTAGGTGGAGTCGTTTCTAAAAACATCAATATATAGCTGTGTTGTACATTTTACATAGTGCTTCTAAGAAAACACGATCTTTTCAAGTGGCGTTTTCTTATAGCCACTACATAAACAATTTGTATGGATTCATTTTATGATATTTATTCACGATATAATTGGGATGATATTACATCTCAGATACTTTTAAAAACCAAAAAAGACGTTGAAAAAGCGCTCTCTTCCACCCATAAAACGCTGAATGATTTTATGGCTTTAGTTTCGCCAGCAGCAAGTGGTTATATAGAACACCTCGCGCAGCAAAGTCATAGGTTAACTCAACAACGGTTTGGAAGAACCATGAAACTTTTTATTCCACTTTACCTTTCTAACGAATGTAAAAATATTTGCACCTATTGCGGACTTAGCATAACCAATCGTATTCCTCGTCATACATTAACAATAGACCAAATACAAAAAGAAACGATGCTTCTTAAACAGCAAGGATTTGATAGTATTTTGCTCGTTAGCGGAGAATCTCCAACAGCCATAAATACAATGTTTCTTAAAGAAACGATCGAACTTTTAAGATCGGACTTTTCAAAAATAGGTATTGAGGTTCAACCTTTGGAACAATCGGAATATGAATTGCTGATAGATTCAGGCCTTCATAACGTTTCTGTCTATCAGGAAACTTATCATCAGAAGCATTATAAACAGTATCATCTGGCTGGTCAGAAAGCAAATTTTCACCATCGTCTGCTTACGCCGGACAGGTTAGGGAAAGCTGGAATAAATACTGTGGGGTTGGGGGTTTTACTGGGTTTGGAGGAATGGAGAACAGAGAGTGTCTTTTTAGCTCTTCATTTAAATTATTTAAAAAAGAGATATTGGAAAACAAAATATTCACTTTCTTTTCCAAGAATCAAACCTCACGAAGGAAAATTTAAACAAAACATTCACGTAACCAGTAAAGAATTTACACAACTAATATGTGCTTTTCGTTTATTTGATGAGGATGTGGAATTAACTCTGTCAACAAGAGAGCCCAAAGAATTAAGAGATAATTTGATTCAACTCGGCATTACAACCATGAGTGCTGGCTCTAAAACAAATCCGGGAGGTTATGATACCCATCCAAATTCATTAAAACAATTTGAAATATCTGACGAAAGATCTTCTAAGGAAGTGTGTGAGATGCTTTACCAAAAGGGATACGAAGTGGTTTGGAAGGACTGGGATCAAAATTTGATGATTACTACTTAAATGAAACAATATAAGTGTGTTTTTTACCCCAATGACTCTGTCCACGTCTGTGGGCGCGGACAGAGTCATTGAGGTAATCATTTTTGGGCAAGAGGGTATTGTGTTGATACCGTTGGTTCGGATGAAGAATTAAAATAAAAATAAGTAATAATTTGAGTCGGAGGAAATACGTCCTGCCTCCTTTGGAGGCGTAGGGCCATTTATCACCTTATAGGGGTTATTGTAATGCCCCATTCTGTGGGTGGGGATTTTTACATTCAAGGTAATTTGTTATAAATTCTGTATATCACAAATTGGGTTAGATAAATTCATGATGCGAAAAATCATATACCCATGTCAACACCCAACGTTAATTCTTTTAATAGAGCTGTATAATTATAAACATAGCCATACAAATATCATGGTGTGTTGAGTGAAATGGCAGGTTCGGCAATGTCAAGCCATTTATAGACAATACTACCGGAGTTAAATTTGTTAATTCAGGACGCTTTCTGGTAATTTTTTAATGATAATTCTGAAGTGTTCAGGAAGATTAAGCAAAGTAAAAAATCTGGAATTGATAGCTTATTTTTTCACAACCTTTTTGAATGAAAACAGACCTTTGTTATATATCTGAATAAGGTAGATGCCCGGTTTAAGTGACAGTAAATTAAATGATTGTGTTTTAGATTCGATGTTTTTTTGGTAACAGATGTGGCCTGAAGAATCATAAAAAGTAACATAACCTGTTTCAAGACCAGTAATAGTCAGTTGATAGTTAAAAGGTACGGGGTAAATAGTGATATCATTTTTGTTATCAGCAATAGAAGCGGTTGTCGGATTAAATTGAGAATATATAAAGGAACCTTTTGATACATCTCTCCAGTTTGAAAGAGAAGTACTCCACTCATAAGCATCAATTGTCATCATCATGGTATTAAAATATACACCATTTATTATAGCTTCATCGTAAGGAAGAATTAGTTGATCTAAAGGATATAGATTGTCATAAGTGTATATTTCCTTTAATGATTCAATCCATATATTGTATTCCGGGGTTTTGTTATAATCAACAAACCATATCACATTTCCAAATGCATCGTAATCATATTCTTCTTTGTCATAATAATCCCAACGCAATAAACTTTCATTCCATTCGTATTCGGTATACAATAATACCTGACCATTAGTATTTAGAGAATGTACTTCCTTAGAAAAGTTAATCCATGCTGATAGAGATTTCTTCCAATAGCATGAATGATAGGCATACATTGAGCCATCAGGGCTGTATATTGAAGAATCTTTAAAAACATATTCCCATTGGTTATTGATCTCATTCCATTCAGAATAAGAATACTTGCTCCATCCATTCTCAGATTTATACTCCTCCTTATCGAAGTAAAGCCATTCATCTAATAAAAAATCCCAGATCCAGGAAGTATAATATTGTATTTTGTTTGAAGTATCATACACCAATGAATCTTTCTCTACATATTCCCATTTATTTAAATCAATATTCCAGGTACTAAAATAAAGCGCTGTCATATTTCCAAAACCATCATAGATGTAGTCTTCTTTTGCCTCCCATTGCCATTCTTCATCATTCGAATTCCGATGCAGAATCTCTACTATTGATAATTCACCTTTGGTATTATACGTATACTTACGCATTAGAGTGTCTTTCCATGTATTTGCTGAATGATCATATTCGGAATAGATCTTCGAATCTACTTGTCCTTCTGCATGTATAGTGTATATCCGACTCTGATATTCATAGCTTTGGGAACTATTGCTCCAGTAACTTAAAATAGCATAGGTAAGCTCTTCATTACTGTTGTATTTGTATTCTTCAATCTCTGTATTTACCAGCTTCCCGGAAGTATAATCTTTCCAATCCATTGTATCTAAAGCCATTTTTACAACGGATGTATTTTGTGCATTAATCCCATTTAATAAGATCATCGGCAACAAAAGCCAAATAAAGAATCCAACTATTTTCATTTGTATATTGTTTAGCAAAATACTGATAATCAATGTGAATTTCAATCATGCTCCTTTGTACCCAATAATTTGCTCTGGCCATGCCGGTTTCATATACGTTTGAACTAAATACAGATTCTCTCAAGAATCGTTAATTCTGCAACTTTGTGGCTACATAGGTTTCTATACAACTTAATTTATACCAATTATATAAGCCAGTGAAACAGACCAAAAGCCTGATTTTTCATAATAATAGGCAGGATCGAGCGATTTAGGAAACTGAAAGTGATAAGAGACTTCAAAGTCAAAGTTGTGATAAGCAACACTTATTGGCAGAGAAATCTGAGAATTTAATAATCCGAATTCTTTTTTTTGAACATAGTTCGGTTCATAAAAAGGATCATCAATCATATGGGCATTTAAATCATACTCAACCATATCCGATCCATAAAAGAAAGACACTTCAGGTTCAAACTGAATACGATCATAATTACCTAGTTTCAACAATTTTATCTTGGAAAAGAAATCCAGCGAATAAAGATTCCCATATTCATTACCCATTAGTAAAGTATAATCAAATCGTGTTCCTATCATTTTATATTTAAGTGATATACCTGCATTGATATCTGAATTATAAGTGGGTTCAAAACTGGTTCCCATATTTACATAGATGAATCGATCGTATGACAATCGATATCTCAAAAAACTAAAGTTTTTGAGGGACTTAGTGTATCCTGCTGAAATAACTGCGGACCGGAAGCCGGGATCTAAATGACTGTAATTAACTCCTGAAGCTCCAAAATACAAGCCATTGGATATAAAATAATACATCTGTCCCGAAATATTGTATTTATTTTCTCCAATCTGTCTACCTGCGTAATAGGTATCACTATTAAAGGAGGTTATAAAATAAATAAAATGGAAATTAGTGTTTCCATCAAAAAGTTCGTAAAGATCAGTTTCTTCAAAATAAAGGTCGTTAAGCAAGGAATCCACTTCTTCCTCATTTTGACCTTGAGCAGAAATGGCGGTAATTATTATAAAGATGAAAAGGAAAGTTTGCTTCATGACGAAAGAATTTAGAATGCAGTCAATATAAAATTGGATATTAATAACCTGAGTTCGATATAAAATTAATGGCTCAAATCGCTTATAAATATTGAGTTTTAAGGAATGTTTGCGAAAGCATAGCGGGCTATGGTAAGCAAATATGACGCAGAAAATCGGTATTTATAAGTGACATTCA
>JBNKRV010000297.1:0-6984 GCA_050296935.1 Marinilabiliaceae bacterium
CTATCCACTGTAATAGTGGTTCCCAGTATAGGACTTTGCCAACAATCTTTTAACTTTTAATGGCGTTAGCGATTTACACTTCGTTCCAATTGAGCAATAGCCCAGCCACCCATACGACTTCTACTCCATGCATATGCCATATCGGGTTTAACACCAAGTCTAATCAGGTTCTTTCTTTTCCTGTCGGGTTTCTTTATTTACCTTTATCTTTATTTTCTTAAGGTGTTCATGATTTCCGCTGCGCTACAATTCAGTGATGCCATATACAGTACCTCAGACGATTGCGAAGCCACCCGTCAAACTCTTCGAGTTTAGTTTTGATGATCGCATACAACATGCTTCATTTGCAGATACCTTCCAAAAACAATTTCCCGGCAATTTTTTATCATATTTTTTATAGGAAAAATTAATTGTTAATTTTAGCGGACGAAACAATTAAACATATTAATAATATTTGGATATTGTCGTTTTGCTACCATATAGGCATATAAACGTCAATGACGATATGGATGTGTTGGGCACCATGTAAAAAACAGCATAATAATATACAATGATTCATGATTATTGAGTCATCGGATTAAGCTAATCTGATGATTTTCCGGTGGTTTGTTATGTTTCAACCTGATAACTCAATGAAACTGACCCGAAAAGTACAAGCGGAGATTTTGTACAAATGATTAAATCGATTAAATTTATAACATTAATTTTTATACAAATGAAATCAATATTTTTTTCAATAATAGCTTTATTTATAAGCTTATATAGCTTTTCGCAACCTCAAGCTAAGAAAATCGATAAACTTCCTCATCAACTCTATTTTGGAAAACTGTCAAACAATGATTTTTTTTATGAATCAGATTATGTTTTTGAAGCAGAAATAGTTTCACATAAAACAATAGTAAATAATGATACAACTAAAGTTTGGACATCCACAGTATTTGAGGTTACACAAATATTTAAAGGAAAAGGTGAAATTCGTAAAGGTTCGATTGAATTTATAAGAGATTGCGGTGCTTTATACCACGATATGAATAGTTTAACTCCTGGAATACTCATCTTTGATTACAATACAGAGTTTTGTCTAAGTACTGCAAAAAAAATGGTCCTCTTTTGTAAAAAAGCGACAATTTCATATCAAAAAACAGATAATGATTTTGCGGTTCAACCATTAGAGAATGCAGAATATGCAGCTTTATATTTTACAGATATGAGAGAACACAATTTTAAAGTTTATGGTCTAAAAGACTTGTATTTTAAAACAATTGAGGACTTCTATAATTATGCTGAAAAGAAGAAAGGAATAACCGTACCAAGTTCAGGTGATGATAAAAAAAAAGCCTCATTAAAAAGTGGTTCTGCAAATGAATATAAAAACGAGAGGTTAGATTCATTCATGCGCTGGCAATACCAGTTGCTTGATTATGCAAAGCAAAACAGAAAGGAACAGGCTAAACTAAAATCAAGCTCAGCCACCAATAACCTTTCAATTACAATCCAAAACCAAAAGGTCACGGGTACTTCGTCTATGTATTTTGAATTTGATGTTTTTGTAAGTGCGAATAATAGCAATACATATTACAGTAACGCTATTGCACGGATTGATTTTAACACAGCTGTATTTGGTTATAATCTAGAAGCAAGCGGTAACATTACTTTAACCCGTGGTTCTTCTTTTAGCAGTAGCACTTATGAAACCAAAGTTTATGATGTATCATCGTCAAGGGTAAATATCAGCTTAAATGAGAAAAGCGGCCTAACAAGTTGGAACAGGACTAAATTGACAACTACAGCAGTTCAATTGTACCATGTAAAAATTGAGATATTGCCAACAGCAGTTAATGGTAATGCAAATATAACCTTTCAGGAAATAGATTTTACCTCAATGTTTTCATCATATTCATTATCTGCAACAGGAAATTACACAACAGAAATGTCTTATGACAATACCACATATACAAATTCTCCTGCTTTTGCTATAAATCTCGGGCCGGTTATTCAATCATTTAGTCCTTGGAATGTAAAGGCTGGTGCAGGAGAATCACTATATATTTATGGTAGCAATTTTGGAACAACACAAGGTAAAGTAAGTTTTAAAAATGCCGACAGGGGTGGTAGCCAATACATTGATGGGATTTCAGGATATATTCAAAGTTGGTCAAATACTCAAATTGAAGTAATTGTCCCTTCTAATGTTCATGATAATTTCACAAATACATGGGCTTCTGCAGGTTCAGGAGATTTTCAAGTTATTACATCAACTGGCAAGGCAGCCACAAGTCCTTATGATTTGACGGTAGATTATTCTTTGTTAAATTTCGCCATTCCTTTGCCAACAAATGATGGTAGGCAGTATCTTGTAAAGAATGGCAGTACAAATGGTATGGTTTTTACCTTGCATTCAAATGTAGCCAGTAACTCAAGCGCTGTGAAATGTATTGAAAAGGCACTTTGCGCATGGTCTGGTTACTTGGGTATTGAGATGAAACTTGAAAAGAATGCTTCTGGTGGCTATGTAACAGTTAGTTCACCTAACCAGACAGGTAGGAACGTAATTTGGAAAAATACATCTCGGAAATATGGAATGGGCACAGACAGGTTTGCTAGTGCTTGTCCTGTAAGTGGTAAAAGCTATTATTACCGAAAGGATAAAACTGATATTGAATTTGGCAATTATGCTGTTAATACAGCTTCTTGGGATTACAGGACATCAGGTACAGTTTCATCAGGATATGGCAGTTTTTATAATGCCTTCTTACACGAATTAGGTCATGCGCTTGGATTAGACCATGTTGTTGACCCTAATGCACTTATGTATTATTCTATTGACATAAACAATTCACAACCCATAATTGAATTGCCATCTACAGGAGGAATGCCATTAACAGCAGTAAATAGGATTTATACAGATAGCAGAAATATAAACTGGGGTTGTTCAGGCATTGCAAAGATATCAAAGGTTCCACCAACGGTTACCTATTACGCCATTAACAACGGAGCATCTAAAACAAGGAATATTTTGAGAAATGTCGATTTAAATAACCGATGTACTGTTTGCCCAACGCATTATATTGCATCGCAAAGCTCAACTTTTTCGGGTACAGGTTGGCAAGAATATGAAACTGCACCTAAATTTAAGTTGAGTAGAGGTAGGGGTACGAAAACTGTATATTTTAAAGTCAGAAATGCTGCAGGGGAATCAGCCAGGATGGTTGACCAAATATATTACAGACCTTATATATCATTTGGTTCAAGTACAAAATCCGCAACTATAAAAAGTGCTGAAATAACAAATGAAATCTCAGAAAACTCAACGATTACAGAGATTAATTATGAGTTTTCAGAAGAATCATTATCAGTAGATTACGATATTATGGCATATCCTGTTCCATGTGTAGATAATATCAATATTGTTGTTCCATCTCAAATACAAGGCGATTATAAAGTTACAGTAGTTGATATAAATGGTGCTACTGTATTAACGGATAATATCAACTCAGAAAGAAAAAGCATTGATTTGTCGGGATTACAGAAAGGAACCTACATCATTAGGCTGTTTAGCAATAAGAATGTTTATGTAAAAACGATTGTAAAACAATAATATTCAGAACAATACACGGTGCATAATCGAGTAAGATGGCCAGTGAGCTAATAGCCCACTGGTGCACCTCTCACACCACCGTACGTACAATGTCGTTAAGTTAAGACTATATTCCTATGTAGTTTAGGGTTTTATGTCGGTTCATCTGGTATACTACAGCAGCTCTTTTCACCTGCTGTAGCTTTTCAATACTTTAAGAAAGGGCTGGCAAACTCGAAGTTTGTACCTCCCAGTCAAATTTCTACCCCCCAAATGTTCAGCCCTTCGCTTATCTGTGAGACCTTTGGTTTCAGCGTGGTGTTCGTAAACCAGCTCGTATTCCAAAGCTACTATGGCGTCTGCTGACTGCTCTGCTCTATCAGCACGTAATTACAGAGCTCTCACCAGGTAAGAGCTTTATCCTTCTTCCAATCCCTGCCTGATCTACTATTTTGGTTATCATCCCGTTGGATGTTTCGGACGTTACAATGATGTGCTTGCTTATCCAACCTCATAGCCTCATATCAGGTTTACAAATTGAATTTAGTTTTTCAATTGCATTTGTGATTTACGCTACGCTACAATTCTGTCCGTCAGTACCGGAATTTATTCATATTAACAATATATTTCATAAGGTATTCATGATAGCTATGCCATTGCCGTTTGACTTCCTTCATTGCTGTCGTCACCAGCAACCACTACGTTTTTGCAGTGGCAAAAAGTGTCACTTGCTAATGGTTCGAAGCGTTACCTATGCCCACTCGGGACTTACACCCTATGGATAAAAATGACCCACACCCGAGGTTTATTGAAGATAATTTGTATTTTTAAACTTTTTCAAGAACTTCGCGTGTGGGTGCACTGCTGCTCATGCAGGGCACACACAATACATATAAGTCATGTGGCGGTCTGCGATTCGCGAAGAGTGGTGAATTCAATTTGTCCGTCCATTGCTTTTAAATCGACACTTTCTTATTAATTTAGCCTATTGAAAAGCAATGAGCTAAGTGAGGATTTTGAGAGGTCGTACTATTTCAATCCCCAAACGTCTCATATTAGAGCCGTTGACATTCATTAGTGTACTAAAATAAACATTGAAACAAATATTTGAAAAAATGAGAATTAAAATTTTTATACTATCGGTTTTACTGGCAAGTCTATTTTCCTGTTCAAAACAGAATGCCTTTTTACTATTATCTCCTAATGGAAAACTGCAATTAAATATTTCAAATAAAGATAATTCAAGTCTCTTTACAGCTACCTACAAAGGAGATACCCTTATTCAACAATCCGTATTAGGCTTACAAGTAAATGAAAAAAATTTCACTGAAAATGTATCTTTTACAGATTTTTCTAAAAACGAATTTGATGAAAACTGGACAACAATAAATGGGAAACAACAAACTATCCGCAATTATTACAATGAGTATAAAATAAATGTAGGTAAAATCGATAGCTCTCTGCAGTTCTATGAAATCATTTTCAGACTTTATGACAATGGCTTTGCCTATCGATACAACTTTCCTTCTGATGCTGTAAAAGATAGTTCATTAGTTAATAAAGAATTAACAGAGCTCAATTTTAAATACGATTTTAAATATTGGGCATACAACGGCGAGAAACACAACCTGGGGCCAATTATAAGGTCAGAAAAAAATATTGAGCAAGTTCAAATTCCAATCGTTATGCAGTTTAACCAAAATAGCTTCATGGCTATACATGAAGCTGAGATAATAGATTTTGCACCTTTCTCCATCAATGCTTCAACAAGCAAACAATCACTCACATTTAACACATCCTATTCTACACGAAAAGAATCTTTCAAAACTTCATGGAGAGCTTTTATGTTGGGAGATAAAATTGGTGATTTAGTTGAATCTAACTTGCTTGTAAATTTAAACGAACCGTGCAAAATCAAAGATCCTTCATGGATTAAACCGGGTAAGTCGATGTGGGATTGGCGCGTATGGGGATATAAAACTCAAGACGGCTATGAATATGGTCTCAACACCGAATCACATAAAAGAATGATTGATTTTGCCTCTAAAAATAATATTCAGTATTTATTGATTGATGCTGATTGGTATGGTGCTGAATTCAGCGACATTTCGGACCCAACATCTTCCAGAGAAGGTATAGATATAGAAGATTGCATGCAATATGCAAAATCGAAGAATGTGGGTGTTATCCTTTATTTAAACGATATAGGTGCAAAAAACTTTGGACTGGAGAGAGTTTTGAAACAATTTTCAGAATGGGGAGCAAAAGGGATAAAATATGGTTTTATGATAGGAACGCCTGAGCAGAAAGTCCGACAAACAAGAAAAGTGGTTGAACTGTGCGCAAAATACAAACTCATGGTGGATTTTCACGATAACCCTATTCCTCCAAGTGGAGACAGAAGAACATGGCCAAATCTTATCACCAAAGAGTTTGGGCATGCTCAGGCAGATGCTAGATACTCCCATTTTCCTGAAACATCAGTAAATGAAGTTTTAATAAATATGATAGCCGGGCCCTTAGATTTAACCAATGGATGGTTCGGTTTAAATAATGCCTATAAGGATAGAAGGCCAAAGGTATTTGGAGATATACCAGGTACTGTTGTTGGTGAAGTGGCCAAGCTTATTACAATTTATACGGGCTGCATGGTTCTGCCAGACAGTCCTGAAGAATATTTTAAAAAGGATGATTTATTTGACTGTATTCGAAGGATGCCTGCACAATTTGATAGTTTTAAAATAATAGATGGTAAATTGGATGAATTCGTAAGCGTTGCAAGGAAATCAGGTACAGATTGGTTTATTGGTTCACTAACCAATAGAGATTCTCGTGCAATTGTATTGGATTTAAGTTTTTTACCTGAAGATAAAAAATACGAGGCAACTTTATATGAAGATGCTGAAGATTCTCATTTTCTTAACAATAAGGAATCATACAAGATCCGCAAACTACTGGTTGATTTTAAAACCGAACTTACAATAAAAATGGCACCTGGAGGAGGTAATGCTATATTTCTCAAAGATATTACAGCTTTAAAAGAATAACGAAACGCCAATGATAAAATTAACAGCCTAAATAGTAGTAGATTCGAGGGTAATAGCTCGCATTTAGCGTAGCTATTAAACAATGTAAATCGTTCGGCATATGCCTCTGGTTACTCTGTATCAAATAAGGTATCTGGTTGGTAAAGCAAAAGAAAAGCCTGACTGTAACAAGCTTTTCTTTTTCTGCTGTGCGGTGGCGCAACCAATTGTTTTTACTACTAACCTGAGTTCGATATAAAATTAATGGCTCAAATCGCTTATAAATATTGAGTTTCAAGGAATGTTTGCGAAAGCATAGCGGGCTATGGTAAGCAAATATGACGCAGAAAATCGGTATTTATAAGTGAAATTCATAGCTTT
>JBNKRV010000298.1:0-58511 GCA_050296935.1 Marinilabiliaceae bacterium
AGTGACATTCATAGCCTTTCAGTAAATAATCGATTTACGGCTCTAAATTTTATCACCATAGCTCGCTATGTCTCAAAAATTTATATTGTAAATCAATCATTTACTGAATTTTGAGCTCGCTAATTTTAATCGAACTCAGGTTATTAGCTTCTGAAAAAGATTCTATTTTAATATGTAATAACCATGAAATAAATTTTCAACTAAAGTACCCCCTAGTGCGGTATTCATCTTAGATGTAAATGTTATTTTGCTCATGAGGTGATTTCTTTATTCACTATTAGCCAGGGATTTTATAAAGATAGTAGGCTAGAATTATTCATTCACAGCAACACGTGTTTATCATAGGATAGTACAAGTTAATATTTGTTAAAGATATATGAAAGGTTGTAATATTATAGAAATAATAATATGTTTGACCACATTTTTTATCGAAACTAAACATTATGAGATTACTTCAACAGTTTGAGCTTTTAGAGCGCATGCACCATTTAATTAAATTACAAGCCACGGGTTCACCAAAAGACTTTGCTCAAAAACTAAAAATTAGTGAAAGTACACTCTTTGAATATTTGCAAACACTAAAAGAAATGGGTGGAAAAATTGCTTACTCACGTTGTATGCAATCCTACTATTATGAAACTCTGGTTGAATTTCAAATAGATTTCACAAGTTTAGAATCAATACAAATTAAAGGGGGTGTTTCTTATTTTTCTCCACTCCGAAAAAATCGGAGTAAGCTTTTCTATAATTGCAATGCATTAAAATAATCCCGGCCGGAAGAAAAATGCCCCGGATGCCGAAAAGGGAATGAGTAGGTATGATAAAAAAAGAAAATAATGAATTATCCGAAATTAAGTGATGTAGAACTGTTAACTAATGCAGAAATGAATAAAGTAAGAGGAAGGAAATGTAAAGATGGATGCAAGAAAGCATGTAAACCAGGCCACAAATCCTCTGTTGTCGTTAATGCGGATTATATGTCTTTAACTGAAGATCGTGCATTACTGGATGAAATCAGAGATGAGAATGGATTGTTAACAAAGCCTATGTTTGAATAATTAATTAATGAAAGGAGCAATAAATTGCTCCTTTTTAGTATTTCATAAATATTAATTTAACAGCTAGCAATGTCTATCATGTTGAAAAAAACAAATTAAAAAATGAATATATCGTCAAAATATATATTTAATCCACATTATGCATTAAGAAATGATAAGAAAAGAATATTATTAATCAATACCCCAAAATTTAAAGCTGATAATGAAATAGCAGAAGAGGATATTTCTTCATTCATTCATCCCGTATTTGCAATTGTCTTTTGCTTCTTTAATGGGGAAAATACTTTGTATGAATGCATTGCTCATATATCAAAGATGTTTAATGTTAATAGAAGGGATACGATCGATTTTATTAAGCCGTTTTTTGAAAATACAAATAGAGTATTACTAAAATATGATAATGAGATTTTTGAGTTTCCTAGAATGATTTTATTGGATAATTCTCACGATAATTATTCCAAACGAGAACTTGACTTGAACAATTATATTATTAATGAAGAACTTGATTTTTCGACAGAAAGATTATTCACCGGCCCATCAACAATTAATTTTTTAGTAAACACAATTTGTGCAACTGATTGTATTTATTGCTACGCAGATAGGAGGAATAAAAGTAACTGTCAAATACCAATTGAGAGAATCTTTGAGTTAATTCGTGAAGCAAAAGAAATAGGCGTTGTAGATTTTGATATATCTGGCACCGAAATTTTTCTGTATAATGAATGGGAGAAACTTGTGGAAGAATTACTAAGGAATGATTATTATCCTTATCTCTCAACAAAAATGCCTATTGATGAAAAAACAATATTGAGGTTAAAAGAAATTGGCATTAATGATATTCAACTTTCAATAGATACAATTAACGATGACGAATCTATTATAATAAATAAATCTAAAAAAGGTTATACTGAAAAAATGTTTAGTAGTTTAGAATTACTAGATAAATATGAAATAACCGTTGTAATTAATGTTGTAATTACAAAATTTAATAGTACGCAAAAGGGAATTATAGCTCTACTTGATAAGCTTAATGAATTTTCTCGAATAGAAAAAGTAACCCTAAATCCTGCGGAGAGGTCGCTAGCATGTACAAGTGAAGAATTTGATGATTTTAAAAATTATGGTGAAGAATTAAATAAGCTTGAACAATTAATAAAATCCAGAGAGGGTAAATACATATTTGAAATAAATTTTGCTGGATATTCAGATAAATCTCATTTTGAAGCTTCTGTTAATGATAAAAAGCGTGCTCATAGGGAAAGAGCTTCGTGTACGGCAAATGTGTCGCAGATTTGTATTCTTAATGATGGACAAGTTACAATTTGTGAAGAACTATATTGGGATAATAGATTTATAATTGGCAATGTTTTAAGTGATTCTATATTAGAAGTGTGGAATTCGGAAAAAGCAAAAAAACTAGCAAAATTATCAACCTGTGATTTCTCTAATAATAGTATCTGTAAATCATGCAACGAATTTGAAGATTGTCGATTAGGAAAGGGTGTTTGTTGGAGCAACGTAATTATGGCTTATGGTGAAGAAAACTGGGACTTTCCCTCTCCAGAATGCCCCTATGCTCCAGAACCAATGTATTCAATTCATCATGATTAATATTGTATAAACTATGTTTCTTAATTGTAAATATTTCCTGATTTTTATTTTTTATACATTATTAGCATTTGAAAGTTTCTCTCAGAAATGCACTATGCGTGGTACTGTTGTTGATAATAAAACAAATGCAGCAATGCCCTATGTTAATATTGTATTAACTTCGGATAATGACACATTACTGTTAGGGGCACTAACCAATGAAAATGGTATTTTTTTATTAAAGAATATTGAAAAGGGAACATACGATGTGAAAATTAGTTTTATTGGTTACCAATCAATAATTATAAACGATTTAAAGTTGGAAGAAGATGTAAAAAATATAGGTAAATTAAAGATGCATATTCTTTCAAAAAATCTTGAAGAAATTAATATTAAAGCTACTGCCTCCCCATTAAGCTTTAAAGTGGACCGAAAGGTTATTAATGCAAAAAGCTTTCCAAATGCCAATACGGCAATTGATTTATTGGAAAATATTCCATCTGTAAGAGTTGATTTTGAGGGAAACCTAACATATCGTGGAGGAGGTAGTTTTAAAGTATTTATCAATGGTCATCCTGTAGCAAATGGAGATGAAAAATTAAGACAAATATCTGCGGATAAAATTGACAAAATAGAAATTATTACTAATCCTTCTGCTAAATATGATGCAGAAGGCACGGCAGGGATTATTCAAGTGATTCTAAAAAAGAATCGTTTACAGGGATATGCTATTTCTACAAGTATAAAAGCTTCAACATTGTTGTCATACAATTGGAGCTTTTCAATTGAAAAAAATGTTGAGAAGGGAGGGTGGTACGTAGAAGGAAATATTGGAGATAATGTTAATGAGAGGAATATTACAGAATGGCAGGATTTGTACATAACTAAAAATCGGTATCAGGTACAGTCAGTTTCTGATTTTAAAAAGGAAACAACAAGAAGTTATTTAGAGTTCGGATTAAACTATGACATTACTAAAAATAATTATGTCGATTTTTCTATTTATGTGAATCCAATAAAAACAACTGACAAAAGTATTTCTAATGGTATTTTTTACGAAAAAAAACACGCTCTCTCTGAATTAATATCCGATGAAACGTATATTATGCAGAGTAATTCAGAACTGTTATACCAATATATAGGAGGCACATTTACTTATGAGCATGCTTTTAATAAAGATAGAAGTCATTTACTTTCAAGTTATTTTGATTTTTCTACATACATAAGTCCTTCAATAGATGAGTTAATAGATAGAAAACAGTATTCTTCATACATAGAGAGAGCTGGTTATCTAGGCAAGGAGCAGAATGAATTTCTTTTTGAAACAAATATTTCATATAAGAATTCTTTAACAGAAAATACATCGTTGGAAGCAGGAATAAATATCAATATTGATCATATACCGGAAATAACATCAGTAAGTGGATTAATTAATAAAGAGGAATCTATTATACCTTTTGCAACCGAACCTTTAAATCAAAAGGATGCCTTTGTGCAGGATGTATATTCTATGTACCTGCTCTATAAAAGTAAAATAAAAAGAATGGAATACCAGTTAGGTTTTAGAACAGAATTTACTGATAGGGCTTCAATTTACAGTTTCAACAACTCTGAAAGACTCAGAAAAGAAATGCAGATAGGACTTCAAAGATGGGATTTTTTTCCAACTTTTCATGCATTATATAATTTGTCAGAACACCATCAGTTAGGCTTGAGTTTTTCTCGACGTATAGAGCGTCCTGATTATTGGAGTTTAATACCTTTTAGTCAATATTCAACTCCATATTCATATTATAAAGGTAACGGAAAGTTGATGGCTGCTTATTCAAATTCTATTGAACTTGTTTATAAAAAGTTATGGAATTCTGATTTCATAGGTGTTGAAATATTTGTGCATAATACAAATAATATAATTCAGAATTATACAAAAACAGATACTGCTAGAATTGTTGCTATTATTCCAGGAAATCTGGGTAGTTCACAAAGCATTGGTACAGAAGTGATGGCTGGGGTTGATATTTTCAGTTGGTGGAATTTTAATGTTTCAACAAGTTTGTATTTATATTCATTGAATACAAACATTACTAATGTACACAGAAATGAAAAGCAATTTAATTCAAATACAAGAATTAATAACTCATTTCTATTGCCCAAAGCTTTTACTTTAAAGTTTGATATTAACTACAATAGTCCAACAGTACTAGCACAAGGGAAAATAGATAATTATTTCTATTCGAACTTTGCTATTAATAAAAGCTTTAGTGATGGTGCTTGGCTTTTAGCTCTGTCCATTTCAGATGTTTATAATACAAATGAATATTCTAAACATATAAAAGATAAAGACCTTTCTATTAAAACAAAATATGATATAAAGTCTTATTTATCATTAAAACTAACCTATACATTTAACAATCAAAAATAAGATAATCGGACTATTGTGATAAAAGATAATTTGAAGCATTACTTTCAATTTGATTCCATGGACTGTGATCCAATTTGCCTGCAAATGACACCCAAGTTTCATGGTCGCAATTATTCTGTATCAATCTTAAGAGATAGATGCAACAATACTTGCGAAGGGGTCTCTCTAATTGGCATTAGTGATGCTGCTGAAAGTATTGGATTCAGATCAATAGGCGTTAAGGTGGGGTTTGAAAAACTGATTAAAGATGCACTTTTATTTAAAAACAAGGTTCAGAAATTTGTTGTTGCGCATTACCATAACAAACAATTAAAATGCATTACGAATGGCGAAAAATAAAATATTTGCAAACTGTTTTATGTTTGGATGTCTGTTCTTTTTTATAAGC
The DNA here is from genome assembly GCA_050296935.1 of Marinilabiliaceae bacterium. Taxonomy (GTDB): domain Bacteria; phylum Bacteroidota; class Bacteroidia; order Bacteroidales; family Marinilabiliaceae; genus Saccharicrinis. The sequence goes on from JBNKRV010000298.1 coordinate 5,459, forward strand.
ATGAATTTATTCGCACATAAAATAACCATTAGTAAAGAAAAGGCTATTTATGACATATGGTACTTAAAGAAAACTCTTGAGGATATTCATCCTGATTTGTATTATTCTATCTCTGAAGATGATTTTGACTTTTACTTAAATGATATTATTAGAAAATCTAATAAAGAGGTTGACATAAATTCTTTGACTATGTTGTTAATTCCAACGGTCAATATGTTAAATGACGGACACACATACGTATCTTGGCCAGATAAATGTATAAAAAGTGAAAAGATTAAATATTTCCCTTTGAAAATTGATATGCAAACGTATGAAATATCAAGAGTCAATGAATATAATATTCCAATAGGGGCAAAGTTAAATAGAATAAACACCATTTCAATCCACAAAATAGCAGATCAAATCATACCTTATATCAATGGAGAGAAGGATTATTATAAGCGTTCAAAACTTGAATATGAGTTACCATATTACTTATGGAAAATATTGAGTCTAAAAGATTCTTTTGAAATTGAATATTGTTATAAAGGGACTAATTATAAGAAAACTATTTTGGGTTCAAACAAAAGTAGCTTTTACCAAAATTACGAAAATGTAGAGGGGGAGTTTAAGGTTACTGAATATAAAGGGAGTGAATATGGAATGTTAAAACTTTCATTATTTGGAGACTCAAAAGGTTATTTCGATTTAATAGACAGATGTTTTAGTGAGCTTAAGGATAATGAAGTTAAAGAATTAATTATTGATTTGAGGGATAATCCAGGTGGTAATACCCTATTAGCTAATCGTATATTTCAGTATATAAGTAAAGAACCATTTAAATTATATGAGTCTATAACTACCAAATTTTCAAAACCAACTAAGCGCTTTTATAGAAAGTATTGTATTCAAAAACCGTATTTAATTCCATTCCTTGTTGGAGCTCCTCAATTTTGGAAGGCTAAAGGATTTAAGATGAAAAATGACTTAGAAAGTCGTTTATATATAGAAGAGGAAAAAAAATTTGAAGGGAAGGTTATTCTTGTAACCTCTAATTATTGTTATTCCACTGCGGATGATTTTTCCAGAGCCTTCAAAAAATATAAGATGGGAACTATAATTGGAGAAGAAACAGGAGGACAAAAAGATTCATTTGGAGATATTGTTTTTTTTAAACTTCCTAACTCAAAAATATTGTGTGCATGTTCGCACAAGATTTATCATGGTTTAGATTTAAATGATTCAAGTTTGGATGGTGTTAAACCTGACATTAGTGTTAACTGCAAAAATTATTCAGATGAAGAGTTGTTAAAAATGATAGCTGAATTAAATGAAACAAATAATGCCAATAATTGACTTTCCATTTTGTAAGCAAGCTGACATTATGGATTGCGGGCCGACCTGCCTTCAAATGATATCCAGGTTTCATGGTCGAAGTTATTCTCTTTCAACTCTTAGGGATAGATCCAATATTACTCGTGAGGGGGTGTCGTTGCTTGGCATTAGTGATGCTGCTGAAAGTATTGGATTCAGATCAATAGGCGTTAAGGTGGGGTATGAAAAACTGATTAAAGATGCACCTTTACCATTTATAGCTCACTGGAATCAGGAACATTTTGTTGTTGTATATAAAATAACCGAAGAAAAAGTTTGGGTGGCTGACCCAGCTCATGGCAAAGTGGTATATACCAAAGAGGAGTTTATTAAGTGCTGGGCCTCAACGGAAGGAAATGAAGAACTTCTGGGCATTTGCCTGTTGTTAGAACCTACTCCCGATTTTTACAATATGGAGGAAGAAAAACCGGATAAAACTGGTTTTTTATTTTTATTCAAATACCTAAGGCCGCATAAAAAGTTCATTGTACAATTGATACTTGGATTAATGGTTGGGAGTTTGTTACAGCTGGTTTTTCCATTTTTAACCCAAGCAGTTGTTGATGTGGGTATTAATACTCGAAATGTCAATTTTATCTATTTGCTATTGGCGGCTCAACTTATGTTGTTTGTCAGTCAAATGAGTGTTACATTTATTAGATCTTGGATCATGTTGCACATTAGTACACGCATTAATATCTCATTAATCAGTGATTTTTTGATCAAATTAATGCGTTTACCTATACGCTTCTTCGATACCAAAATGACGGGTGATATTATTCAACGCATTGAAGATCATGCAAGAATTGAAAGTTTTTTGACTGGGCAAACATTATCAGTATTGTTTTCTATGGTTAATCTCTTGCTTTTTGGTATTGTAATGGCCTACTACAACGTAAGTATTTTTATAGTGTTTATAATTTGTAGTACACTATACTTTGCATGGGTATATCTATTTATGAAAAAGAGAAGGGATATAGATCATAAACGATTCTCGCAAATGTCATCAGAGCAAAGCAATTTGATTCAGTTAATAACAGGGATGCAGGAAATAAAACTGAACAATTGCGAAAAACAAAAACGTTGGGAGTGGGAGCGTATTCAAGCAAATTTATTTCGAGTGAATGTTCAAAGTTTGTCCATAAGTCAGTATCAACAACTGGGAGGTTTGTTTTTTAACCAAACAAAGAACATACTCATTACAATAATGGCAGCTTTGTCAGTTATACATGGACAAATGACTTTGGGAATGATGCTTTCGGTGCAATATATTTTAGGGCAGTTAAATAGCCCTATTGATCAGATGATAGAATTTGTACATTCAGCGCAGGATGCCAAAATAAGTTTGGAACGCTTGGGTGAAATTCACAACAAAGATGATGAGGATGAGAAAGAAAATGATAGACTGTCTGAATTGCCCCCTAACAACGATTTGAACATTAACAATCTTACTTTTCAATATGAAGGTCCTCATTCTCCTATGGTAATTGATGGTGTTAGTCTAAAATTACCAGCAAAAAAGATAACCGCCATTGTGGGAACAAGCGGTAGTGGAAAAACTACGCTCATTAAAATGTTACTGGGTTTTTATGAGCCTGTTAAAGGAGAAATTAAGGTGGGCGAAACCAATTTGAATAATTTTAATCAAGGATGGTGGCGTGGCAAATGTGGCGTAGTTATGCAAGATGGTTTTATTTTTTCAGATACTATAGCCAATAATATTGCAGTAAGTGATAAGGTGGTTGATAAGAAAAAACTTTTATATGCTGTTAAAATAGCCAACATTCATGATTATATAGAGGCTTTACCTTTGGGATATAATACTATAATTGGTCAAGAAGGCGTAGGGTTAAGTCAAGGTCAAAAACAAAGAATATTAATTGCTCGTGCAGTATATAAAGATCCAGAATATATTTTTCTGGATGAAGCAACCAATGCTTTAGATGCCAATAACGAAAAAGTGATAATGGAAAATCTAAATCAGTTTTTTAGAGGAAGAACTGTGGTAGTGGTGGCGCATCGTCTAAGTACTGTTAGAAATGCGGATCAAATAATTGTATTAGAAAAGGGTAAGATAACAGAGACAGGTTCACATCCAGAGTTGGTGGATAAGTCAGGTGCATATTTTAATTTGGTGAAGAATCAGTTAGAATTAGGAGGGTAGTTTAATGGAAATAATTGAAACAGTTAATATTTCCGAAGAGGAGGTTGATAAAATTCATTTGAGAAGTAATGAAGTGAATGAGATTCTAGGTCAGATTCCAAGGCGTATTATAAGGTATGGAATTGGAGTAATTGCTGCTATACTTATATTAGTGTTTGCATTTACTTTTGTTTTTAAATATCCAGATATTATATATGGCTCGTTTTATATTCAATCATCAAATCCCCCTGCTTTTCTTCTTGCTCGTTCGTCTGGCAAATTGCAATCCATGAATGTTTCAGACAAGGAGTTTGTCGAAAAAGGGCAGTTGTTGGCAGTTATTGAAAATTCGACTGGTTTTTCATCCTATAAATATTTGAAAGATTTATTAGATGACTCCTTGCAATATAAGGAGAAAAAACTAAAATCGGTACTGAACCTTGGAGAGCTTCAGGCTCCATATGGTAATTGTAAAAAGGCTTTTGATGATATAAAGACATTTAAACAAATTAATTATCACAAAAAGAAAATCACATCGCTTAAAATTCAGCAAGCGGAGCTAAAAAATTACGTTAAGTTGCAGAAAAAGCAAGTTTATGCTTCAAGAGAAAGTTTTAAGTTAGCACAAAAAGCATTTCGAAGAGATTCTCTGCTTTTTTATAGTCAAACAATTGCGGCAGCAATGTTTGAAAAAAGTCAGCAAGAACTAGTCTCTCAAAAGATGTCATTAACAAATACAGAATTATCTTTATCCAATTCCAATATCAGTTTATCTGTATTGGAACAACAGATATTGGAACTGGAGTTAAATTATTCTCAAGAATATAACCGACTAATTTCTATACGTAAAGATGCGATAAATCAACTTGAGGGAGCTTTGGATGAATGGGAGAATAAGTATTGTTTGATAAGTCCTATAAAAGGGGAAATTTCTTTTTCAGGTATTTGGGAGGTGAATCAGAATGTGAGTCTGGGGCAGCATGTGATGACAGTTTTGCCGCTTAAACGATCTAAAATACTTGCAAAAGTGAGTATTCCGGTAAGTAGAGCAGGAAAGGTGAAAGCAGGACAAGAGGTTAACCTTAAACTACTTGATTTCCCATATAATGAATATGGGATGCTTGTTACTAAGCTGTATAGTATATCAGAGGTTCCAGATTCGGCTTATGTAGGTACAATTTTTTTAACAGATTCTCTCGTTACAAATTATGGAAAACATCTGCCATTTAAACAAAATATGCAGGGAGTTGCTGAAATAATCACCGAAGATATAAGTTTAGCCGAAAGATTATTATATCCTCTAAAGGAGATATTTAAGTCACACTTTTAATGTTTTTTTCAGAGAAGTTTATACAATTTCATAATAAATTAAATGAAAAATTTCTGGTTTTATATCTACTCTGGAATATTAAGTGATAACAATCTGTGAAGTAGTATTAATTCTTGTAATTTAGACAGAAAAGACCTTGCAGAATTTCTTCTGACTTCTTATGAATAGCATAAATTAAGTCCTCTATCTTTATATCCAGATATGAATGGAGTTATATGCATGGCAGAATGTTTAAATAGTTATGTTACTGGAACAAAGGCAGAACTATATAAATGTTGGATTGATGTTGGTTTAAAAGAAAAGGAAGTTGGTAAAATAGTAAATGGAAAAATTCATCATACCAATAATAGTTTGGAGGCTAAATATAGATCCATTTCTTAATTCTAAGTGTACGCAGTGTTTTCTTCTGCCACAGTGTATGGGTTGAGGATGTCCTTATGATAGAATTCAAAATACATTTTTGAATAAACCCGTTGATTACTGTTATTACTTTAAAAACAAGGTTCAGAGATTTGTTGTTGCGCATTACCATAACAAACAATTAAAATGCATTACGAATGGAGAAAAATAAAATATTTGTAAACTGTTTTATGTTTGGATGTCTGTTCTTTTTTATAAGCATGAATATATTCGCACATAAAACAACCATAAGTAAAGAAAAAGCTATTTATGATATATGGTACTTAAAGAAAACTCTTGAGGATATTCATCCTGATTTATATTTCTCAAAATCAGAGATGTTTTTTGTTAAAGAACTTAATTATCTAATAAAAACTCTTCCTGATAATGTCTGCATAGATAGCTTAGCCTATAAATTAATACCTGTTATAGGTAGACTTAACGATGGACACACTTTCGTAAGTTGGCCTAAAAAGGACAAGAATTTAAGCATCACGTACTTTCCGGTCAAAATTGATCTGGAATCGTATAAAGTAATGAGTTCCAATAATTGTAGTATCCCTAAAGGATCAACTATAATAAGTATAAATAATACAAATATCAAAAATCTGATTAATCAAATGCTTCCATTTGTGGATGGAGAAAAGGAGTATTACAAAAAATCAGTATTAGAATATTATTTGCCATATTATTTGTGGAGAGTTAAAGGTTATCAGGATGATTTTCTTGTTACTTATATTTATAAAGGAGAAAAATACTCAGATACCATACAAGGTAGATCAATAGATAATTCCTATGATGGAGTTGAGGGGAAATTCTTTATTTCTAATGTAAATAATAATTTATTTGGATTTTTGAAATTGTCTGCATTTGGAGACACAAAGGCATACTTTAAGCTTGTAAATGATTGTTTTAATCAAATGAAGGAAAAGGGTGTTAATCAATTAATAATTGACCTTAGAGATAATTCTGGAGGTAATACAATGTTGAGCGATATGATATTTCAGTATGTAGCCAAAGAAAAATTTAAAACATATAATTCAACACTTACGAAATTTTCAAATACAACTACAAAATTTTATAGAAGTTATTGTTTAAAAAGGCCATACTTATTTCCAGTTTTAATTACTAATCCATCTTTTTGGAAAAGCAGTGGAACAAAAGAATCTGTTAATTGTGTTAATGAACTGCGTTTAAAAGAAGAGGATCGTTTTAAAGGAAAAGTTTATTTAATAACGTCCAATTACTGTTATTCTACAGCTGATGATTTTGCGAGAATTTTTAAGAAATATCAAATGGGAATAATTATTGGAGAAGAAACAGGAGGACAAAGAGATTCTTTTGGAGATACAGTTTTCTTTAAGCTTCCTAACTCAAAAATATCATGTGGTTGTTCTTATAAAAAATTCAGAGGGCTTGATTTAGGTGATTTTGCAACGGATGGAGTTAAACCAAATTATCCATTAAAATGTAAAAACTATTCTGAAGAAGAAATTTTAAAGGAAGTCATTAAAATAAATCATTATAATGACATTAACTGATTTTCTTTTTTATCAGCAACTTGATGCAATGGATTGCGGGCCGACCTGCCTTCAAATGATATCCAGGTTTCATGGTTGAAGTTATTCTCTTTCAACTCTTAGAGATAGATCCAATATTACTCGTGAGGAGGTGTTAGAAATAAGCACTTTAGGTGTTTACTTTATGAGCATGTATTTCAAATATAGATAGAGTGTTATGGGAAATGTCAAATAGTAACAGTTGGAGGAATGAGTTTATAACAGAGACTCCTATCCTATTTTTATGCATAAAAGGGCGCATTAACTCTTTACAGTTAGAGAGCTTTGGTGAACATAAGGAACCAAGATGCCTACAAGAATTTGAAAAACCATCTGACTTAAATTACAGGCAAGAGGCCTTATGGAAAGCGACGTATCAAAGGCATACATAGGCCGTTTTTTTTTTAATGTATACTCACTACGTTGAGTTACAGAAGTCTTACTTACGTTTTAATCTCTACCAGAATTGATAAAACAAAACTTCCTGAAAAATAGATGTAAACTAATAGAATCAATAAATAACCAAATCGATTAAAAACTCTTTTTTCTTTTTTAATAAGATCCCAGAACATTACTATATCCTTATGGTGATTTGTAAAAAGACATACTTTATATTGGCATTTTAGGAGTACCCACTTAATTAAATGAGCCACAATGCAAACTATTAACACTTTACTCAAAATACTAATATCCATAACACATATACTTTTCGTTATATATAGGCAATAAAGGAAACGAAAAAGTAAAACAATTGTACGATGCTCTAAGATTCAAATATGCATCTTTAATCAGAAAAAATCTGTAATACACAAAATAAAATTCAATAAATCTTATCTACTGAAAAACCTATTTAGCTGCAATGCGGATTAAGTAAAGTTAAGGATTTACAATTATATCCAACATCCTGACAATAAAATATAAGTAACAATTTTTAATACTGATCATTCATTTAACGGATGATACCTTCGGTATTTATAATTTATTGCCCTTTTAAGCGTTAAAATATTGCATATATTTGAACTCCACAAAGATATAATTCAAAATGCATACAAAGATACAATTAATTGAACTTCCTAAAATAAAAGACTTAAGGGGTAATTTAAGTTTTTTAGAAGATAATCATCAAATACCATTTAAAATTGAAAGGGTATATTGGATTTACGATGTTCCGGGTGGAGAAGAAAGAGGTGGGTATGCATTTAAAAATACAACTGAATTTATCCTGCCCCTTTCAGGAGCTATTACAGTGGAAACTATACGCGGAGAAAAAAAACAAATCTTTCAACTGAATAAAACAAATGAGGGTATCCTTATTCCTCCATATACATGGCGAAAAATATCTGGTTTTTTATCCAACAGTGTTTGCTTGGTTGTTACAGATAGAAAGTATGAGGTTGATGAATATATTAGAGACTTCAATACCTATGTTTCATTATTTAGTAACCATAAAAAATGAACTCAGTTGAAAATTGCAAAATAATAGACATCGTAAAAATCACATCTGATAGGGGATCTTTATCAGTCCTTGAATCAAATTTATCTGCTCCTTTTGACATAAAACGGGTTTATTTTACCTATGATATTCCATCCGGAGCAGAAAGAGGTGGACATGCGCATAAAAATTTGTACCAGTTAATAATTGCAGTTAGCGGAAGCTTTGAAGTTGTGATTGATGATGGAAAAAATAAAGAAACTATTTTCCTAAACAACCCGGGCAAGGGATTATTAATTACACCTGGGATATGGCGGGAATTGAAAAGTTTTAGTTCTGGAAGTACGGTATTGGTTGCGGCTTCTGAAATCTACGATGAATCTGACTACATACGGGATTATAATATTTTTAAATCAGTTAAATGATTGAAACAATAAAATATAGTAAAGACAAAAAGGAGAAGTGGGATGTGTTTGTTGCATCTTCAGATATCCCGATTTTTATGTTTTACCGGGATTATATTGACTACCATAAAGAACGGTTTAACGATCATTCATTAATCATTTTCAAAAAAGGGAAAATCATAGCTCTTATTCCGGGGCATTTGAAAGATAATTGTTATTACAGTCATATGGGTTTAACATTTGGCGGATTGATTGTAAAAAAACATACAGGTTTCAAATTAATTAAAGAAATCTACAATTCTATATGCAGGTATCTAGAAGAAAAAAACATTTCCGGATTTCAACTTAAATTACAACCCTCCTTTTATTCAGAAACTTACTCTCAATCCCAGACATTCTTATTTCAAAGTAATATAAAGTCACATACCGACATTAAGTTAGGGACATGCATTTACACACACAAACATGCTTTTCCTAAATCCTCTATCGAAAAAAGAAAATTAAATTTAAATCAGTTTGAATTAAACTATTCTGATGATCTTGAATCATTTTGGAATATTCTAGAAAATAACCTATCAACTTTCCATAATACAAAGCCGGTTCACTCTTTAGATGAAATTATTTATCTCAGAAAATTATTTCCTGAGGGAATAAAATTATTCGTGGCAAAAAATAAACAAACTGGGAAAATTGATGCCGGTGCTGTTTTATACGTATTTAAAAATATAATTAAACTACAATACTTGGCTGTTAGTAACGAGGGAAGAGCAAATCGAGCATCACATGCTTTATACTATGGTTTTATCTCAAAATATAAGGCAAAAGTTGACTTTATTGACCTTGGAAATTGCATGGACGATATTGATGTAATAAATTATAATCTTCTTTATATCAAGGAGAGATTCGGAGCTACTGTATATCCAATGTATAGTTTTGTAACTACAACTAACTTAACCGTATGACAAAAAAAAATATAACTAATATTTTAGAGCTGTCCTGTGTAATATTGATTTTCATTATAGTATGCTTCATTTATAAAGACCAAAAACCAATGACCTTCAATCAAGGCAAAGGCGAAGATGGATATTATTACTTTGAAGGAATTAAACAAATTAAAGAAGGTCAATCTAATATTGTAGGTGTTCCACCTTTTATAAATAGGCTGGGTTTTCTGGGATCAATTGCTTTATATTCCAGGATATCTAAGCAAAACATCTTAGAAAGTTCTTTTCAATTTAATCTAATAGGATCCTTTTTTACAGTCATACTACTCATTTTTTGGTTAAGGCATTTTATCACTCGAATTAAGATACGTATCCTATTAGCAACAATCTTCATGTTTGCCTGGCATGTCCCCATTCGTCACTTATATTTCGACATCATTGTTCCAGATACATGGGGTGCTGCTTTTTTTATTGCTTCACTGCTTTTTTTATGGAAGATAAAAAGGTGTCTTTGTCAAAAAAAAGCAACACGTTTGATAATAATATTTTCAATTTTCATATCTATTGCTTCTGCATTTAGAGAATCAAACCTTATTGTAGGCATTGCTCTTTTTTTTATTAACAACCCTTTTAAAGCCATGAACCTTAATCTAAATAGTTTCTATCCGCAGAATATATTAACAACTTCGAAAAATATTTTTCTCTACTATAAAAACCCCAAAAATATTCTGTTGTTTTTACCAATTGTATTAACAATACTGGTTTCATCCTTTTGCTCACAATTTGTAATTATAAATAATATTAATGGATACTCATATATAAAAGCTTTGGTACAATGGTTTTACGACAAATCATTTGTTGAATACGCTACGGCTATATTTATTTCTTATGGTCCAATTGTTACTTTAATACCATTCTACTACTCTGATTTTAAAACGTTTTTTAGAAATAAAGAAGAATTATTATTCATTTTAGCATCAACGTTTTTAATTGGATATATAGCTGGAGGCGATACTGAACGTATTTTATTTATGTCCAGTTTTCCAATAGTTTTTATTCTAGTCGGAATTTCTATTGAAAAAATATTTGTTACGCCAAAGAGATGGTGGCTATTTGTAGTCTTAACGCTACAGTCTTTTGCCCTAAGAGTATTTTGGAATCTCCCGGATTACCCTAATAATATAGATAACACTCCAATACCTTTTTTTGGATTAATAGGAAATCAATTCCAATACTTGCTCCTATATTCATACCATGGAAATAGAAACATAAATACTCTGATACTTCTGGAATATTTAATACTTATATTTATTACATGGCTTATCCTGAGAAAAGGAGATAAAGTCAAAATTAATACTTCCTACAGATGTTGATTTTAAAATGATGAAACATCTCAAACAGCACCTTAGATTTAGACAGAATGTTCATCAACCTTATTCGCTTAGGTTTGTAATCAAGCTTCTTATAAAATGATATAAATTCTTTTTTATGCCCACTAATAAATTCAATACAACAATGTTGTATGTATTCATTCTGTTTTAATCTTACCCTTGTTAAATCATTTACAGGATAATTATTCAAAAAATAATCAGTAATCCTTTTAACATTTTGCATGTAGATTATTTTCTGTTCATACGAATTTGTATGGCTTGCGGACTCATTTAATACCCGATACAATGCTGTACTGTCATTTAAGTATCCAACATGTGATTTTGAAGATATTTCTAACCACATTGGGGTATCCTCATATGCAAATAAACCGGACTCAAATTTATCTATTAATGATATCACTAATTCCTTTCTATAGCAAACTGTGATAGAACATATTGAATTGTGAATTAATAATTCTTCAAATACATTCTCCCCAAAAACCGGATCTTTTATTACATTTTTTACGATCCTTCCACTTTCTTCAATTTTAACGTCATATTGAGTATGAACCATACCACAATTGGGGTTCTTTTCCAGATAATCAACTTCTTTTTGTAGTTTGAAATTATCTGTCCAAATATCATCACCAGCAATATCCGCTATATATTTTCCTTTAGCTAACCTTAAACATTGTGCATAATTACTACTTATTCCCAGATTAATTTCATTCTTGATAAAAACAATCTTCTCATATTTTTTACAAATTTTGTTTATTATCTCAACAGTATGATCTACCGATGCATCATCGGCAATAATTATTTCATAATCAAAATTTGTTTGCTGCTTAATTGTAGACATAATTGCTTGTTCCACATAAGCCGCCTGATTGTATGTTGTAATAATAACACTCAATAACATCTATAATTAATTTGTTTTTGACATTAGAAAATTATATAAATTTGTTACTACACGGGCATTAAAAATATAGATAAATATTAAATATGAACATATTGCAGAAAAAAACCCAATTATTAATTTATAAATTGAATTATCAACTAAAGCTGTTAACGTAAAGACCACAATACCCATACAAAAAGTTGAAATAATTATGGCTCCAAGGTCTTTAAGTTGTTTTAAAGCACCATAACTATAAAATTTACCTGGTAAATATGCATTTACAAAAAAACTTAAAACACCTACTATGACTTGAGCTATCACCATAGCTTTAACACTAATAAAAAAGGATATTACCATAGGTATAACCGTTATTGGAAATTTTATCAAATCCACTTTTAAAAACAAATCCGATCTGCCAATAACATTTAAGATATTCAAATTTATTGCGCAAATAGGATAAAAAAACCTTGTAAATGCAATCCACTGTAAAAGAGGTATTGTAAATAACCATTTCTCAGTTAATAATATTCTTACAATTGGATCCGCCAAAATAGAAAGTAATGTTAATGCAGGGAAATTTATAAAGGCGGTCATTTGAATGGTATTCTTATAAAAATTAATCATTCTTTCCTTCTCACCTTTTATTGAGGCTAATACAGGAAAAGAAACTTGTTGTATAATATTACTTAGTGTACCTGAAGTAAATTCTGTAAAACTTTTAGCCCTGCTGTAATACCCTAGATTGATAGCTGAATATACTTTCCCGATAACTACATCGTATGTATGTTCCAATACCTTTGAATAGATACCTGCAAGCACTAATCGATAACCGAATTGATACAACTCACTAAATGACTTTTTTGAAAATTTAATATTTAACTTTAGCTTACTGAAAATGCCAAAAAAAACCAGGTTGACAAAAGATCTGGTTACATGTAAAGCAACCAAAGACCATACTCCAAAGCCACCAAATGCAAACCCAATAGCTACCAGGCCACTTATTAATGTTGATATAAGATTTACTTTAGCAATAAATTTAAAATCTACCCTATTTGTATAGTATACGATATGTATATTGGTGACAGAATTAAATATTATGGTCAGGCATAATATCCTACTTACACTTCTTAATTCTGGAAAATTATAAAAATCAGCAACAAGTGTAGATCCAAAAAATAAAATAACATACAACAATACTCCACATAACACATTGAATATAAACACCGTTGAAAAATCCGCAACCGATTTATTATCTTTTTGGATCAACGCCTTATTCAAACCACTCTCAAAAAGCAAATTAGAAATCACTATAAAAATTGTCAGCATTGAAATTGCTCCAAAATCTCGGGGCGTTAATATCCTTGCAAGTACAATCCCTATAATAAATTGCCCTCCCTGCATCCCGATTTTTTCAATGGAATTCCATAATACACCTAATAAAACTTTCCTTCGGATAGAGGTTGTACTCATTTCATAATTGTAGGTTCAAGAATTTGAGCCATTTTTTTTGTTAACTTGATTGCACCTGTTTCATTTAAATGATCCGTATCTCCAAAATCATTATCATTAAAAAGTGTATCGCCATAAAAATCAACTAATTTCACATTTTTCAAATCCAATTTATGGATTTTTTCATACAAAACAGACTTCATCGGTAAGTTTTCCATATAATCTTCTCTACAGGGTGGTATAACTAAAACTAACTTTCTATTATCCATACCAACAAAATGAGCTAATTTTACAAGCCATTGCAATTGATCAGGTTCTCTAATATTTTCTCGCAGATGTGTTTTTGCACGTTGAGAAGTTTTTATATGTGTACCGAAGTAATACTTTTCTTTATATCCTCTATATCCATCATCGATTTTTTCATTATGAAGCTTTTTACAAATACTTATTATCCACTTTTCATATCTTTTCTTAATTTGTGTCTCATCAAAATATTCTATATTAAAAAAGTATTTGTACGCTACAGTTCTGTACTTTTCAGAGGTATGAATTAATGAGAACCCTATGGAGGAAACATTCAGAAAACATATTATCTCATTTAAGGAAGAAAGTTCATCTCGATAACTCATATACAATTGATAACTGGAATACAAATCAAAACTAATCAATCCCAAATTAAACGAATCATTGTAATATTGAGGATGAAAACCATAATCTGCTGTTGAATCACTAATAACCAGAGTCTTAATATTAGATAAATTCTGAAGAAATCCGTCTTTCTTTTCTTTTACATAAAGCAAAAAATCAACATCATCATATAGCGACAATATTTTCTTATATTTTACGCTACCTTCTCCTTTCTTAAGATCATTCTTATTGAACAAATACACTAATTTATTATGTATTCTTGCAATAAGAGAAAGTATTTGAATTTCTAAATATATCAGTACTAACAGCATCTATATTTTTAATTTGTTAACTTTGAAGTATATTTCAATGTTACCATAATAGGTTTAGGTTCTGAGGACAAAAGTATCAAATTAAAGATTAAATTATTATAAAAGTAAAGTTTTGAATAGCAAAAAAATTGCAATTGTAACAATCTCTTTAGACTATGGAGGCTTAGAACGATCATGTATTAATTTACATAAACTATTTACAGATCTGGGTCATAAGCCACAAATAATATGCTTATCTCCCATTATTAATTACACTTTTAATGGATCCTTATTTTGTGTAAAACAAAAATCAAAAACTAATACCATTTCGCGTTTAATTAGTTATTATAAACTTAAAAAACATCTCAAAAAAAATAATTTCGATTTTATTATTGACAACAGGATTAGAACTAACTCAATTAAAGAACTTATTTATTTTTACTATATATACAGAAACATTAGAACTATATACATGGTTCATAGTTCTAAAACTGATCATTATTTCCCCAAAATAAAAAGAATTGCGCAACATATTATTTCAAAATCATTTAAAACTATTGCAGTTTCAAATGGAATAAGAGAAAAATTAATAGATTTATACAATCATCCCAATAAAATTATCACTTGTTATAATTTCGTTGATCCAACGATTCTGAATACACAGAAGAAAAAATTAGATTCTGATGAGTTCATCTTATATCTGGGAAGATTAGATGACTCTGTAAAAAACATTTCATTATTATTAGATAGCTATAAGCAATCAAGACTTGAATCTCAGATAAAATTATACATCGTTGGCTCTGGTCCCGACAGGATATTATTAGAGAATAAAATTAACAAACTCAGTCTCCAGGAGTCTGTTAAACTATTTTCTTTTACTCAAGATGTAAGTAAATTTATTCTCAATGCTAAATATCTTGTGCTAAGTAGCAGATATGAAGGTTTCGGGATGGTTTTGATTGAATCTCTTTCACTAGGAACTCCTGTTATATCTGTAGATTGCCAATTTGGACCAAATGAAATTGTTATTCATGAAAAAAACGGACTGCTAGTTAAAAACAACAATCCTGACCTATTGGCTAACTCAATGATCAGATTATACAATGACAATAAACTTTATTTAACATGTAAAAAAAATGCAATTAATAGTGTTAAAAAATTTAACAAAGATTCTATTTCAATTTTATGGGAAAATTTACTGAAGTAACTTATAACAAAATTAATACTAAAGAACCTACCCAATTCTGGGAACACGTACTCTAATATTATAATAAATTAATACATTCTTTAATTTATATAGAACAACGAGTAGAAATTTTGGCAAGCTCAACAGAATCATCTGATACATACTCAAATTACAAGAAGATATATCTATTTTACTCTCTCTATAAAACTCTTTCTGACCAGAAAGTTTAAATTTCAACACATAAGAATACCTAATAAGATCCAGATATTTTTTCAATGATATATTTAATTCCTCATAGGTTTTAAAAATCTCTAGCTTCATATGCCTTTTTTCATGAGTAGGCTTTATTGTTAAACGATTGGATGCTGTGAGTATATATCGTGAAGTAACTTGATTTGAGAAAATCAGATTTGACTTTAAGGCCGCCCTTATCCATAAGTCTATATCTTCACCAGTATCATACTCTTCATTAAAACATCCTAATTCAAAAAAAAAAGATTTCATCATGCACACTGCTGATGTCCAAGCCATACAATCTATCATACTATTTCCAAAGAAATCTTCAATTTCTCCGATCCAATGTTTCCCGAATTTCATCGCAGGACTTTTCATAGGGATGACTAATTTTTTATTATGCTGTAACTCATAAGCCCCAGCAAACCATTTGCCATCTGGAAAAGTATTTATCATTTTATATAATTCCTCTAAATGATTTGGATACCAATAATCATCCGCATCTAAAAAGGCAATATATTTTCCTATTGAATGCTTAACTGCAATATTTCGGCACTTGGAAACACCATTGTTTCCTGTTTCAAATAACTTAATTCTTAAATCTTTAAAAGACCTGACTACTGATGTACTATTATCAGTTGATCCATCATTGACAACAACAACTTCAAAGTCTTTATAACTTTGATGCATTACACTATTTAGCGTATTCTCTATATCCTTCTCTTTGTTATAAAGCGGTATAATGATGGAAAAAACAGGTTTCATAAATAATATTTTTGCAGACCCGGGTTAGGTTTACATTGCAATATTAAAAAAAATCTTTACATATCCCCCTCATCCGCAAAACTATAGTATCCATTTTCTGTCACTATAATATGATCCAATACAGGAATATCCATAACCTTGCCTGCCTCTTTCAACTTCTGGGTAATTCTAATATCCTGATGACTAGGCTTAATGTTGCCTGATGGATGATTGTGACAAAGTATTATTGAAGATGCCAATTGATCCAGGGCGGATTTTAAAATTAACCTGACATCTATTACTGTTCCGGAGATTCCCCCTTGACTAATCTTTTGAGTGCTAATTACTTTATTTCCACGATTTAACAGAATAATCCAAAATTCTTCATGAGGTAGATCCGAAAGAACAGGACTCATAAGATCATATACATCTCCGCTTCCGGAAATTTGTGGTTTCACACGAACTTCACTCGATTTACGTCTTCTGCCAAGCTCCATTGCTGCAACAATTGAAATGGCTTTCGCTTCACCTATACCCTTGTAGTTTTTCTGCAGCTGCTCAATAGTTGCCTTACCAAGCTCGTTTAAGTTATTACTTACGTCGTGCAATATTCGCTTTGAAACATCAACAGCGGATTCTTCGCGATTCCCTGAACCTATTAATATGGCAATAAGCTCCGCATTAGATAAACTGGAGATTCCTTTTGACAGCAACTTTTCCCTTGGACGATCTTCAACCGCCCAGTGCTTAATACTAAGTTTTTCGTAGTTCATGGTTATAATTGGTTAAAATAATCAGTTATTGATCAGATTATGTATCAACAACAACTAGCGAAAATAAGTATCGCATTCTATTTTACCAAAATTACAGCCATAAAAAAAGCCTTCATGATTTCACATGAAGGCTCAAGTACTCCGTAGGGGAATCGAACCCCTGTTACCAGGATGAAAACCTGGCGTCCTAACCCCTAGACGAACGGAGCATTAAAAAAGCTGATTACAGCTTATTAATGTGCTTTGCTAACTTAGATTTTAAGTTAGAAGCTTTATTTTTATGAATAATATTTCTTTTGGCTAGTTTATCAAGCATGCCAGCTACTTTAGGAAACATTTCAACGGCAGCTTCCTTTTCGTTTGTTCCACGAAGTTTCTTCACTGCATTTCTTGCAGTTTTTGCGAAATACTTATTGTGTACTCTTTTTTTCTCTGCTTGACGAATTCTTTTTAACGCCGATTTATGATTTGCCATCTTTCTACCGTATAATTTATCTCAATACTTTTACTTAGTACTCCGTAGGGGAATCGAACCCCTGTTACCAGGATGAAAACCTGGCGTCCTAACCCCTAGACGAACGGAGCATTTACAGGCGGAACAAATGTTTTGTTCTCAAATGCGGATGCAAAGATATATCAAAATAAATACACGCCAAATATTTTCCTGAAAAAAAATAAATAATTTTCATTTAAATCTGTTTTTCAGCCACTTAAAGCAAAATATTTTTATTAATCTCTTGACATCCTAGTTGTGCATAATGAAAAAGAAGCAATATATTTTGATGTTAACCCCAATCTTTTATAATTTTGCTCCTCAAATTCTTGGATAGTGGATGGATTTGACTGATTGCAACCACTCTAAAAAAGTGCTAAAACGCATATACTTTTCCATAAAACTATCCTCATCGTTTATTTTTTACAATATAAATTAAAAGCAATGGGATATTTATTTACATCTGAATCGGTTTCAGAAGGACATCCTGATAAAGTAGCCGATCAAATATCAGATGCATTACTGGACGAATTCTTACGTCAGGATCAGGAATCAAAAGTCGCAGCAGAAACACTTGTTACAACCGGATTAGTTGTACTTAGCGGAGAGGTTAAAACAAACGGATATGTTCCTGTACAGAAAATAGCCCGACGTGTCATTGACCGCATTGGTTATACTAAATCTGAATACATGTTCGATTCCGGTTCTTGCGGGGTTATTTCTGCCATACACGAACAAAGTGAAGACATCAACCGAGGTGTTGAAAGAGAGGAAGAAGAAAATCAAGGTGCGGGTGATCAGGGAATGATGTTTGGATATGCTTGTCAGGAAACTGAAGAATTCATGCCATTCCCATTACACCTTTCTCACTTATTACTAATTGAACTTGCTGCCATCAGACGTGAACAAAAAGTAATGACCTATTTACGTCCGGATTCAAAATCGCAAGTTACCATGGAATACGATGACAATAATAAACCAATTAGAGTACACACTATTGTTATCTCTACCCAACACGATGATTTTGATGAAGAACAAGCCATGCTCAACGAAATCAAAAAAGACGTAAAAGAGATCCTTATCCCCAGAGTAAAAGAAAAACTCAGCAACGAAGAGCAATCGCTCATAGATAACAACTATATTCTACATGTTAACCCCACAGGTAAATTCGTAATAGGAGGTCCTCATGGTGACACCGGATTAACAGGTCGTAAAATAATTGTGGACACTTACGGTGGGAAAGGTGCCCATGGCGGTGGTGCTTTTTCGGGCAAAGACAGTTCTAAAGTCGACAGATCTGCAGCATATGCAGCTCGTCACATAGCAAAAAACATGGTTGCAGCAGGTATTGCAGAGGAGGTATTAGTGCAAGTAGCGTATGCAATTGGCGTTGCGCAACCAGTAGGATTATTTATTAACACTTATGGTTCTGCCAAGGCAGATTTGACGGATGGAGAAATAGCTGAAAAAATCAATTCAATATTCGACATGCGCCCTGCTGCCATTGTTAAAAGATTTGGCTTAAAGAATCCAATTTTTGAGCCCACTGCTGCTTATGGCCATGTAGGCAGAAAACCCTATAAAGAAAAAGTAACCGTGAAAGAAAATGGAGTTGACATTGAAAAAGAGGTTGAATTCTTTACATGGGAAAAGCTTAACTATGTAGATGAAATTAAAAGCGCCTTCAATTTATAATTGAATAATACCTGAAAAGATAAAGCTGCCGAAATAAACATTGGCAGCTTTTTTTATGGATAATAAATCACCACAAACCATTAGAAAGCAAAAAAGCTTGAAATCATGTGATTTCAAGCTTTTTTTTGTTGTCCCATTAGGGCTCGAACCTAAACTCTTCTGGACCAAAACCAGACGTGTTGCCAATTACACCATGGGACAATCCTCATATCTTTCTTTTCGAAAGCGATGCAAAAGTAAAGCTTTTTTTATTTACGCCAAACATTTTTTAAATTTTTTTTTCGAGAAATAATATATACAAAATCAATAAGCCACATATATTTCTCAATCCCTTACTGTTACACACTTCAAGAGCCATTAAAAAAAATTCACACAAATAAACCACTACATAAATCTATCTACATTTATTACAAGTCCCCCAAATAAAAAGATGATTTATCTGGCATATCCCTCATAGTAATAAATGCATTTTAAATCTATCATCACTCCTCATCCCATATTAAATTCTCTTTATACTCTGTATTTGAAATTAATTATTGGATTTTTCACATTAATTATCGTTTGGGAAAGCATTAGATAGAAAGTTTTTTCTGATCGTATATATAAGTGAGGTACTACTGAAAATCACTCCTCCTCACAGCATACTTATGAGAGGTTAAAATTTGGTTAAAGTCAAAACTTAGTAGACTTATGAAATTACGTTTAATAAAATTTACTTATTTTTGGCATCGTGGTAAAAAACAACTGATTAAATCCACACTAATATAATATTGATTTACAGCGAACAACAACATAAATTATGAAGAATTACAAACTACTCAATAATCTTTTTGGATGGTTGTCATTTATCATTGCTGCGGTAGTGTACACAATGACCATTGAACCCACTGCCAGTTTCTGGGACTGCGGTGAATTTATTTCAACATCGTATAAATTATTAGTTGGACATCCTCCGGGAGCTCCATTATTTATGATTATTGGTAGATTCTTCTCTTTATTTGCCTCTGATCCTGGTCACGTAGCCTATATGATAAATATTATGAGTGCCCTATCCAGTGCATTCACTATAATGTTTTTATTTTGGACAATTACTCATCTTGCACGAAAAATATACATCACAGATGGTAAAGAAGAGTGGAGAACCTGGGCCGTCATTGGAGCTGGTTTTATCGGAGCCTTAGCTTACACTTTTTCTGATACATTCTGGTTCTCAGCTGTTGAAGGAGAGGTTTATGCCATGTCTTCATTATTTACTGCCCTGGTTTTTTGGGCTATATTAAAATGGGAAAACGTAGCAGACGATAAATATGCCAACAGATGGCTGATATTAATAGCCTATCTAATGGGGCTTTCAATTGGCGTCCACCTGCTGAACCTACTTGCTATTCCTGCCATAGTGCTGGTATACTACTTTAAGAAATTTGAAGTAAACCGAAATGGTTTAATAAAGGCTCTGGCTATATCAGCCGTATTACTTATAGGAATATTATATGGTATAATCCCTTACACAGTTAAAATCGCCAGTTGGTTTGAGTTGTTATTTGTAAATGACTTTGGTGCACCATTCAATACCGGATTAGCAGTATATTTCATACTATTATTTAGTGGAATAGTATACGGAATCTGGTATACACACAAAAAGCAAAAAGTAATAGCGAATACTATTATATTAGGTATTACAGTAATCCTTATTGGATACTCCTCTTTTGCCATGATAGTGATTCGTAGTTACGCAAACCCTACAATGGATCAAAACTCTCCTGAGGATGTATTTTCGATGATGGGATATTTAAACCGTGAACAATATGGTGACAGACCACTATTCGTGGGACAATATTTCAATTCTCCATTAGACAGAAAAAAATCTTTCGAGAAAGAAGGAGCTCCGGTACGCATTAAAAAAGATGGTAAGTATGTAATTGTTGATCACAAAAGTGAATATGTGTTTAATGACAAAACCACAACCATATTCCCAAGAATGTATAGCAACCAACCACAACATATCGACCAGTACAAAGCATGGAGTGGCTATGACAAGGGGAAAAGCGTACGTGTGATGAATGAAGAATCAGGAGAGATGGAAACAATAAACATTCCTACCTTTGGAGACAACCTGTCCTTCTTTATTAATTACCAGGTAATGCATATGTATTTCCGGTATTTTATGTGGAATTTTGCCGGACGTCAGAATGACATACAAAGTAATGGAGAAATCCATAAAGGAAACTGGATTTCCGGTATTCCGTTTATTGACAATGCCAGATTAGGAGATCAATCAAAACTACCTAAGATTTATAAAAACAACAGAGCCCATAATAAATACTATTTTTTACCATTAATACTGGGATTATTAGGATTAGTATTTCAATTATGTGCCGGAAAAAATGGGAAAGAAGGTTTCTGGATAGTTATGTTGTTATTTTTCTTAACAGGATTAGCCATTGTACTTTATTTGAATCAAACACCTTTACAGCCACGTGAAAGAGACTATGCATATGCCGGATCATTTTATGCTTTCTCTATATGGATCGGCCTGGGAGTATTAGCCGTTGTAGATGGATTCAGGAAGTTTTTACCAGGAAAGGCATCAGCTATTCTGGCCTCCACTATTACCCTTCTGCTTGTTCCGGGAATTATGCTTTCGGAAAACTGGGATGATCATAACAGGTCGCATAGAAATATCGCAAGAGATTTAGCGTTTAATTATTTAGATACGTGCGATGAGAATGCTATTATTTTCACCAATGGAGATAATGATACTTTCCCATTGTGGTACGCTCAAGAAGTAGAAGGTTACCGTACAGATGTGAGAGTTTGTAATTTAAGCTACCTTCAAACAGATTGGTATATCGATCAGATGAAAAGAAAAGCATATAAATCAGACCCTCTGCCTTTCTCATTAAAACATGACCAATACGTTACAGGAACAAGGGATGTGGTGCATCTTGTTAAAGTAATTAATAAAAGAATTGATCTTAAGGAAGCCATCAACTTTTTAGCCAGTGACAATCCTAAAACAAAACAAATTCCAGGAGTTCAGGGTGAACATGATTATTTACCAACTAAGGCCTTTAAGATGTCGGTAGATAGTCTTAAAGCTATTCAAACCGGACTTGTAAGTGAAGATGCCGCTGATAAAATAGTCCCTGAAATAGATATCGATATTAAAAAATCCATGATCTTGAAAAATGAAGTCATGATATTGGATTTATTAGCAAATAATGATTGGAACAGACCTATATACTTTGCTGTAACAGTAGGTAGAGATAACTATGCTAATCTGGAAGATTATTTTCAGTTAGAAGGTTTTGCCTATAAGGTAGTTCCGATCAAAACAAAAAGCAAGGATGGTCAGTTTGGACGCGTGGATAGCGAGAAAATGTATGATAAATTCATGAATAAATTCCATTGGGGCGGTTTTGATGACCCCAGGGTTTATTTAGATGAAAATCATCAGCGCATGGCTATGAATATTCGTAACAATATGTCGCGATTAGCTAATGCATTAATTGAAGAAGGAAAAACAGATAAAGCAATTGAAATCCTTGACATGGCGCTTACAAAGCTTCCTGTTGACAAAGTTCCTCATAATTACTTCTCAATTTTCTTAGCTGAGGGTTATTACAAATGTGATAAGAAAGAAAAGGCGGAGGAAATTCTTAGACAATTTGGACAACAGACGTTTGAAGAAATGAATTTTTACAGCAGTCTTCCTATAAATAAGCAAAACAGAGTGATGTCAGATCTTCGTCAAAGTCAGTTGTTATTTGCCGAAATTATTAAATTAGCCTCAGGTTATGATAGTGAAAAAGTTCGCGAAGAACTGAACTCAAAACTGACCGAACTACCTTTTGGTTCTGTCTCTGATAAGTTACTATCTATCTATCTTGCTGAAGGATATTACTTAAAAGGAGAAAAGCAACTGGCTGATCAACTGCTTGATGACATCAGCAAGACTAGCAGAGGCATTATTAATTATTATTCTTCAATACCTCAGGCACAAAAGAAAGAATTCAGCTATCAGTATGAGCAAGCTGTATTGATGCAAATGGAAATTCAACGTATTAAAAACAAGTTCAATTCTTCCTCCCAAGCCGGGAAGGATAAGGATTCCATGAAGATAAATTTGTTAAATAATTAATCTTTATTTTTAAAAATTATATTTTGCCGGTCATGTTACCCCAAAGGTACTGACCGGCAAAATAATATATAATAATCTGCATTTGATGATTATTTTGTGTCAAATTCAGGTTGTTAACCTAGGTTCTATGACGATTACAGAATACAGGTTAAATTGTTAATGAAAGGAAAAATGTTTCATCCGGAAAGAATACTACATTCAATTTATAAAGGAGCCACCTGGCATGAAGATACTATTGATCAGGAGGTATTTATTACCTTTGACGATGGTCCAATTCCTGAAATTACACCCTGGGTATTGGATCAAGCCGATAAGTGGAATGCTAAAATATGCTTTTTCTGCGTAGGTGAAAATGTGAGTAAATATCCGGAAATATACAATGAAGTCCTGAAACGAGGACACCAGGTTGGAAATCACACTTACAATCACATGCAAGCCTGGAGAAACAACCGAACAGATTACTTTGCCAATATTCAAAAAGCATCAGAATTAATCGATTCACCGCTTTTCCGTCCTCCCCACGGACAATTATACCCATGGTATATCAAAACGCTGAAAAATGATTTTCAGAAGATTGTAATGTGGAATATTCTTAGTCGTGATTACAATCAAAGACTTTCCGGAAAAACCGTATTTAACAATGTAAAAAGATCCTTAAAACCAGGTTCTATTATCGTTTTTCACGATTCTCTTAAAGCAGCCAGAAACATGAAATATGCCTTCCCTAAAACCATGGAATTATTAGCACAAAAGAATTATAAAACAGGAATTATTAAAACACCATAATAAATAATGTAAGATTAGAGTTGATTAAGCATTGAAATTTAAAAGGAACACCTTAAATTTGAAGCGTTAAAAAGAATTTAAACTCTTTCTTATATCTCTTTTTCAAAAAGAACACTTATGAAGGTACTATTATTAGGCTCTGGAGGCAGAGAACATGCCTTAGCCTGGAAACTTAAACAAAGCCCAAAATTAACAGAATTGATTATTGCTCCGGGAAATGCAGGTACTGCAGAGCTTGGAACAAACATCGACATGAATCCGAATGACTTTGAAGGGGTAAAGAAAATTGCTCTCGAAAATCAAATAGATATGTTGATTGTTGGACCTGAAGAGCCACTTGTTCGCGGAATTAAAGATTTCTTTTTGAATGATCCTGAATTGGCAAGCATACCGGTAATTGGTCCCGGAAGGAAAGGTGCTCGCCTGGAAGGAAGCAAAGAGTTTGCAAAAAACTTCATGGCCACATATGGCATTCCTACCGCTAAGTATAAATCAGTTACCCCTGAAAACCTGGAAGAGGGTCTGGCTTTTTTAGACGAAATGAAAGCTCCTTATGTATTAAAGGCTGATGGTTTAGCTGCCGGTAAAGGTGTTTTAATTTTAAAGGATATCAATGAAGCCAAAGCAGAGTTAAAAAGCATGCTTGATGGTAAATTTGGTGAAGCCAGTAGAAAGGTAGTTATCGAAGAATTTTTAGATGGAATTGAACTTTCTGTATTTGTTTTAACAGATGGTTCTGCACACGTTGTTCTTCCTGAGGCTAAAGATTATAAACGAATTGGAGAAGGTGATACCGGCTTAAATACAGGTGGCATGGGAGCTATAAGTCCGGTGCCTTTTGCCGATGAAGCTTTTATGAATAAAGTTCATAGAAGAATCATTCACCCTACAGTAACGGGATTATATTCCGAAGGAATACCTTATAAAGGATTTGTTTTTATTGGTTTAATTAAAGTGGGTGATGATCCGTATGTTATTGAATACAATGTACGCATGGGTGATCCGGAAACCGAAGTGGTAATGCCACGTATTAAAAGTGATTTATTGGAATTGCTTGAGGCAACAGCTTCAAAATCACTTAAAGATCATACTATTGAAATTGATGATCAAACAGTTTCTACAGTGATGATGGTTGCCGGAGGATATCCTGGTGATTACGAAAAAGGAAAGGAAATTACCAACCTTGATAAGATTGTTGATGGTCTGGCTTTTCATGCCGGCACCAAACTTCAGGATGGAAAAGTAGTAACTAACGGAGGACGGGTTATCGCCATGAGTGCTGCCGGAAGTAACATGAAAGAAGCATTGGAAAAATCATATAAAAACGCAAATGCAGTAAGTTTTGAAGATAAATACTTCCGTAACGATATCGGCTTCGATTTATAAATTATGATATTAAAACTGATACATAACAATAAAATAGGAGCATACGCACTGATGCTCCTATCTTTAATATTATTATGGATCAATCCTGTAGTGGTTGGTGATGTGCCCGACATGAAACTTCCCTTAATGCCATTATGGAAATTGTTTTCACTCGCACAAAGTTCTTTATGGATTTCAATTAGTTTAAGCTTTGTGAGCGCCGTTATTATCACACTCAACATCACCCGGTTTAACTCAAACTACGCATTGCTGAGCAAGCAATCTGCACTACCGGGCTTCATATTTATCATTCTGGTATCAAGTCTTACTTACGTACAACACTTTAGTCCTATCTGGATAAGTACCATCTTCTTCATTATAAGTATGGATTATTTGTTTCATGCGTATGGAAAACGGAAAACCATGAATGATTGCTTTATGGCCACATTATGGCTTTCTTTTGCAACCATGTTTTCTTACAAAATAATTCTGATTATTCCTTTGATATTTTTTATAATGTCAATTTTAAGAGTGCTGTCATTCAAAGCAGTTCTGGCATCTCTTATTGGTTTAATATTGCCATGGCTGTTTGTATACGGCTATACACTATTTTTTGATGAAACATCTACCTTTTATTCCTATTTTGAGTTTTCACCTGAAAGGATTTTTAATCTTTACAGTCACAATATGGCATCTATCCTGTTTTTTGGAATACTCATACTCATCTTCATCGCAGCCCTCCTTTCTGTGTTCAACGAATATGGCAAAAAGAAAATATTCACCCGTAAGCAATATCAGGTTTTTGTCTTTTCCGGCATCTATCTAACTGCCCTGATGATTCTTACCGGAACCAGTATGGATTTACTTCCTATTGTTGCTGTACCAACATCAATAATTATTGCCCATTTACTGGATCATATTCGTTCCTGGATCTGGCAGAATGTAATTGTTATTTCATTGTTTATTACTATTATTTTAGGACAGCTTTTTGTTTTGTAATGAAGGATTGCAGTAAGCCTACTTTGTCGATATATGCCATCCAGGACAGATTTATTAGCGACACTCCCTATTTTGTTCATGATCATGCTTTTACTTTAATGTACAAAGGTAAGGTATTGAAACACCTTTCTTTTGAAAGACTGAGTAGAAAAAAACATGACAATAACTTACACCAGAGTTTATATGATGTGCTTAAAAACGAAGGTTTACTTGCCCCTGATGATTTTGATCTGGTTTTTCCAGATAATGTAGTAGGACGAGCTGTTATTTCGTCATGTGGAAAATTTCGATTTGAAGGCCCATTGAACAATCAATTATCACCCGATATTGAAAAAGGGAAATGTTGGTGGCTCGATCATGAAAGATCGGGTTATACGATTAACCATGAATTGGCACATATTGGAAGTAACCTGCCTTTTTACGGAGCTTTTCAAAACAATAGTCTGCTTGTTCATTTTGATGGAGGAGCAAGTCTTTCAAACTTTTCGGCATGGTCTTACTCCAACGGTAAACTTACTAATATTGAATATCATTGGAAATACAAATACTTATCCTCCTTTTTTAACGCTAACGCTCTGGTATTTGCCATTATTGGCGCCAAATTTAACGAGCAGAATGCTGTACCCGGTAAAATGATGGGATTGGCTTCTTACGGTCAGTATTCCATTCAAATGGAAGAGTGGTTAAAAGCAAATAATTATTTTTCCAATATATGGGGTAAGAAATCAGAATTCTTTAAAAATGCGAATAGTAATTTTGGATGGAAAGCCAGTCAATTCAATACTAATGATTCATTTTTACAAGATATTGCAGCCACGCTTCAACACATTTTTATCAGAGAACTAATACAAATACTTAAAGAACTTCAAAGGAAAACCAAAGCTGAAACATTATATTATTCGGGAGGTTCTGCTTTGAATATTGTGGCAAACAAAGCCATTGTTGACGCTGATATTTTTAAGGATGTATATATTCCACCTTGCCCGGAAGATAGTGGCCTATCACTTGGTGGTGCAGCATTC
Organism: Marinilabiliaceae bacterium; assembly: GCA_050296935.1. Lineage (GTDB taxonomy): Bacteria > Bacteroidota > Bacteroidia > Bacteroidales > Marinilabiliaceae > Saccharicrinis. The sequence continues at coordinate 33,116 of JBNKRV010000298.1, forward strand.
ATGGAGTGGAAAAAACACGGAAAGGTGGACATTCATAATCCGTATTTAAACCATTGCCAATCAGGCAATGATGATTCCGTGAATTTCAATGATATCGATAAAATCGCTCATTTAATATCTCAAGGAAAAGTAATAGGAGTTTGTAATGGTGCGGGAGAGATTGGACCGAGAGCTCTTGGCAACAGAAGTATTTTGGCTATAGCCAGTGATAAAAAACTTGCCCAAAAAGTAAGTATACATCATAAAGGAAGAGAATGGTATCGTCCCGTAGCTCCTGTTATGCTAGAGGAAAATGCGAAATACTTTACAGGATCAGCAAGCATACATCATTTAAGTAACTTTATGCTCCTTGATTTTTCAATATTACCGGAGAAACAAAAAGAGATAGAGGGAGTGGTACATGTTGATCAAACAGCCCGAATTCAAACCATACGTAATAAGGAACAGAATCCATTTATGTATGAGCTATTAAATGTACTGGATATGAAATACCACATTAAAGCACTTATCAACACCTCTTTTAATAAAAGAGGCGAACCCATTGTACATACTGATGAAAATGCGTTGAATTCAGCAAAAAAAATGCAGCTGGATGCTGTTGTTTTCAATGGGAGATTAATTGAAATCTCACATTAGCATAATTCTCCAGCCATCTTTAAGTTTATGCTTCACTTTTTTAGTGGGGAAAATTAATTTAATCGAAAAGTTGGTTATTAAACCTGTTCCAACGGATAAATAAAGTCTTTGTGTTGAAGTCAGGTGATCGTTATCGCTAAAAGCATAATATGAACCTAAGGTTGCACCTACCGTTAGTGCCATTTTTAAAAACTGCGAGCCTGACGATATTTTTCTAAAACCAGTTATGTCTTCCACTCTTATTTCTCTTATTTCAGTAGGCTTACCAATTAATCGCGGTTTGCCGATTACTAGCGATGAGTCATTTAGTTGCAATAAATAATTCGAGTTTAGTTCAATCTGGTTTAAATAACCTTGATATTGAAGCATAACCATTCCTCCTTTGGGAACCTGTATGGATTTATTAGTTGTTTCATTGTAAAAAACAACGACTTGCTTTTGAGCCTTTAAAGCTAAAAAACCTGTAATAAAAAGAAATATCAATAAGTAACGCATATTTCAAAAATTCACAGTTCAAAATAAAGCAAAAATTTGAGCATAAAAAAACCGGCGCAAAGGCCGGTTCACAAAGTGTTTATCTTTATTAAAACATTATTCCAACAGAAAGAGCAACTTGCTCAAAGGCTGTGTCATATTTTATTTCTCCGAAAAACTTATTAAAATTAGCTCCAACTCCAAGATCTAAACCAATTTCACTATCGTCAAAATCTTCAACTTTAGCATAGCGATAATTTAGTCCTCCCAGACCATAAATACTAATGCCATCTGCATTATAAAAGTTATAATGTGCATCTGCATTTAATTGCCACAATGTAATATCTACATCACCAGGAGCACTCGGAAAAAACAGGGTGAAACCAGGAGAAACAGATAAAGCATCATTAAATGAATAATCACCACGAATATTTAAACCAATTCCCATTTTCTCACTTAAATCATCATCAATTGATACTTTAGACCCAAGAGTCAATCCACCACCAAATTTAAACTGAGCAAAAGAAGCAGTAGAAATAAACGCCATTATGGCTACTAATACAATAATTTTTTTCATAATTGTTTTTTAAGGTTAAATGATATTTTTAATTAAATCAAGCGCAAAATTATAAATATTATTGTAAATACGATAAAGTTTACAAGTTAATTTTATTTGAATTGCACCCCACCATGCCAAAGATAAACACATATAAATTGTACCAGAAACTGTTTTCTACAAGTACACAGAAACCCCAAAGTCAATTCCTATTCCGCTCGAAACAATTTTTGCTTTAGAGTCATCAGGATTTGAAAATGTTATATTACCATATCCAATCCCAAAATCTATTGATACGGTTTTACCAACAAAAACAGCAATGCCAGCACCAAGATCCCATCCGGAAACATAGGCTTTTCCGTCATTATCCTCTTGTGAACCTATCATAAAATCACCTGAAACAAATGGCTTAACATTTGAAGAACCTATGTAATACTTTGCAAACGGACCAATTAACATGGATTTTGAATTTACCTCTTCATTTTGATATTTTTGTTTCTCATCAGTATAGTCCACTCCTAATCCAATAGCTAAACCATCATTAATGAAATACCCCATTGAAGGCGCAAAACTAAACTTTTGGGATGTTATTTTATCTCCAATTGACTCTCCATCATATTTCATTTGAGAATTGACCGAAGCAAAATTCAAATTTGTTGACCCCGATAAGTAGAATGTACCTTGAGATGTCTGAGAATAACACAGACTTGCAAATAGCCATGTTGTAACTGATAGTAATAATAATTTTCTCATGCTTATTATCTAAGTTTATTAAAAATTTAATTGACGCGTCAAAAGTATATATTTAAAATTTAATGATGCAATCATTATCAAATCTCACATAATATATAACCAATAAAACCACAAAAAACCTCTATCAGAAAATATCCGATAGAGGTTTCATTTTATGCGATTAATATTTTTTATTCTGCCACTACAACAAAAAAGTTCTTTTTGCCTTTCTGTACTAACATATATTTATTATTTAAAAGATAATCTGCATTCACTAACATTTCAGCATCGGTTACTTTTTCTTTATTCAAGCTCATACCGCCACCTTTTATGGTCCGACGTAATTCTCCTTTTGATGGAAAAACTTCCGCTTTTACGGCTAAAAGTTCAAGTACATCAATACCAGCCTCCAATTCGCTTTTTGAAATATTAAATGTTGGCACCCCTTCAAAAACAGCTAAAAAAGTATCCTCATCAATCTTTTTGAGCGCATCCATAGTTGCTTTTCCAAAAAGAATCTGACTGGCTTCTACCGAAGCATCATAGGCCTCTCTACCATGAATCATTACAGTTACCTCTTCTGCCAATCTCTTTTGAAGCTCACGGGCATGAGGAGCTTCTGCATGTTCTTTTACCAGATCAGCAACTTCTTCCTGGCTCAGCAATGTGAATATTTTAATATACTTCTCTGCATCCGTATCGGAAGTGTTTAACCAAAACTGATAAAATTTATATGGACTGGTTCTTTGGGGATCCAACCAAATATTGCCAGATTCTGTTTTTCCAAACTTTCCACCATCTGCCTTGGTAATCAGGGGACATGTCATTGCAAAAGCTTCACCTCCTAATTTCCTTCGAATCAACTCAGTACCTGTTGTAATATTACCCCATTGATCGGAACCGCCCATTTGCAACTTACAATTATAGGCCTGGTACAAATGATAAAAATCCGTTCCCTGAACCAGTTGATATGTAAATTCTGTAAATGAAAGTCCCGTATTTCCATCACCACTAATACGTTTCTTTACAGAATCCTTGGCCATCATATAGTTTACCGTCAAGTGCTTACCAATGTCACGAATAAATTCAAGGAAAGAAAACTCTTTCATCCAATCGTAATTATTAACCATTAAAGCACGGTTATCAATAGCACTATCAAAATCCAAAAACTTACTTAACTGTGCTTTCAGGCAATCCTGATTATGCCTCAGTGTAGTTTCGTCAAGCAAGTTACGCTCAGCAGATTTTCCGGAAGGATCACCTATCATACCAGTGGCACCACCTACCAGTACAATGGGACGGTGTCCTGCTACCTGTAAATGTTTAAGCATCATTACAGATACCAAATGACCAATATGAAGAGAATCAGCGGTGGGATCAATTCCTACATAAGCTGTAGTCATTTCCTTTTGCAATTGCTCTTCTGTTCCGGGCATCATATCGTGAATCATGCCTCTCCATTTCAGTTCCTCAACAAAATTCATGGTACTATTTTTGTTTTAGTTTTGTCGTATTTAATTATTTCGCCAAAGATAATAAAAGTGAATACAATACAGTACCTGAAAGTTTTAAGGTTTACCAACATCCCTCCTACTTCAACTAATATCGTAATGTATAAAATCTGAACTCAGAATACTGGAGTCTGATTATAACCGGGTACTAATGACCTCCTGAGCCTTATTTTGAGCATCCTCCTTATCGAATTTCAGGTAAGGAAATACCCTGGGTGCAAATTCAGAAAGCGGTTCATAAAGTTTTGAACTTTCTCTTGTTTCCTGCGGTATTAAATTGAATGTGCGATCAAAGGAAGCAAATACGGCCATTATTACACTTACAATAAATGCTATTTTAATAAATGAAAATACGGCACCTAACATTCTATTTATCATACCTAAAGCAATAGCTTGCACTAGTTTATCAACACCTTTTGCAACTAAATGCACCAGTATTACAATGCCAATAAATGTTAATATAAACGACACTATTCCTATGTAACTACCCGACCAATATTGCGATAACCAACTCCCGGTAATACTTGAAAATTTAATTGCTCCCAATACGCCTAAAACCAAAGCTGCTAATGAGGCAAATTCAATAATCAAACCATTCCGATATCCTCTAACGATGGCTAAAATCAAAATTATCCCTACAACAACATCAAAATAATTCATCTCTGTAAATTTTACGCTAAAAATAATCATTTATCCATGTCATACAATTTATCTTATCCGTAGATTTTCAAATTCAACTGATTTTTCAACGATGCAGACCACATATTCTTTTCAAAAATTATTTATATTTAGGCTCTAAAACATACTCTATGCCCATTCTAAACTCCATAATATCCCTTGTTAATATTCGTCGTCTTTCGCAAATAGAACATTTTAAAATGAATCCGGAAGAGGTTCAACAAGAACAACTTTTTGAATTAGTTAAAAAAGCCAGAGAAACACAGATTGGGAAATACTATGAATACAGTACAATAAAAAGTATTAAGGATTTTCAGGAGCGAGTCCCTGTTCAGAAATATGAACAGATGGAGACTGTTATTAATAAAATACGCCACGGAGAAAGAAATGTATTGTGGCCAGGTGAAATCAAATGGTTTGCAAAATCATCAGGTACAACTTCTTCAAAAAGTAAATTTATTCCGGTATCAAAAGAAACCCTTGAAGACTGTCATTTTAGGGGAGGTAAAGACGTATTAGCGATTTACAACCAATTAAACCCTGAGAATGAAATGTTTAAAGGGAAAGGCCTGACGCTGGGTGGAAGTCAGCAGATTAGTCAGTACAACAGAGATTCATTTTACGGAGACCTTTCTGCCATTTTGATAGGCAATTTGCCATTTTGGGTGAGCTTTATCAGAACGCCCGACCAATCCATTGCCTTAATGGATAAATGGGAAGAAAAGGTGGAGAAAATGACAGAGGCTACTATGAACGAAAATGTTACATCTTTAACAGGTGTTCCATCATGGTTTTTAGTGTTGATAAAGCATATGCTAAGTATTAGAGGTACAAATAACCTGTTAGATATATGGCCAAATCTGGAGTTATTCATACATGGTGGAATTAATTTTGCTCCCTACCGCGACCAGTTTAAAAAAATTATCCCTTCCGATAAAATGCATTATATGGAAACTTATAATGCTTCAGAAGGATTTTTTGCCATACAGGATGATCCTAATTCGGAATCTATGTTATTAATGCTGGATTATGGCATTTTTTATGAGTTTGTACCGATGGAGGAATGGGGAAAGGAATTTCCGAAAGCCCTCACCCTTGATCAGATTGAACTGAACACCAACTATGCAATAGTTATTACCACTAATGGAGGATTATGGAGATATATTGTTGGCGACACCGTTAAATTCACATCTAAATATCCATTTAAAATTATTATTTCAGGAAGAACCAAACACTTTATTAATGCTTTTGGCGAAGAGGTGATTGTTGATAATTCGGATAAAGCCATTAAATATGCCTGCGATAAAACAGGGTCTATTATCAAAGAATATACTGCAGCCCCAAAGTACATGAGCACAGAAGAACAGGGTAAACATCAATGGATTATTGAGTTCGAAAAAGAACCTGAAAACATAACCGAATTTGCAAACTACCTGGATCAGAGACTACAGTTGTTAAACTCGGATTACGAAGCTAAAAGGTATAAGGACATCACTCTTGGTTTTCCTATAGTAGAGATCGGCAGAAAAAATCTATTTTTCGACTGGCTCAAAAAACACAATAAATTAGGGGGTCAAAATAAAGTACCACGATTATCAAATAACAGAGAACTGATTGACGAACTTTTAATCATCAATCAAAAATAATAGCGTACCCTTTAATTAAAGATTCAGGATATACCATGTTTTTATATTTTTGGGCTAATTTTTAACTCTACAAATTTTACAACAATGCATATTGCAATAGCAGGAAATATAGGATCTGGAAAAACCACACTAACTTCTTTATTATCTAACCACTACGGTTGGGATGCTCATTACGAAGAAGTTGATGACAACCCTTATTTAGCCGATTTTTATGAAGATATGCAACGGTGGGCATTTAACTTGCAGGTTTACTTTTTAAACAGCCGCTTTTCACAAGTAAATGAAATTCGGAAAATGGGAAAAACGGTTGTGCAGGACAGAACCATTTACGAAGATGCCTATATTTTTGCTCCTAACTTATATGATATGGGCTTAATGAGCAAACGGGATTTTGACAACTATGCCGGATTATTTGAGTTAATGAGTAGTCTGGTTCAGGCTCCTGACCTGTTAATTTACTTGCGTGCATCTGTTCCTAAACTCGTTGAACAAATTCAATCGCGAGGACGTGAGTATGAGAATAATATCCGACTTGACTACCTTAAAAGATTGAATGAGCGTTACGAAGCATGGGTTGAGCAATACAGTAAAGGTAAATTACTAATTGTAAATGTAGATGAATATAATTTTATAAAAAACAAATCGGATTTAAGCTCGATTATTGACAAGGTGGATACGCATGTTAACGGACTATTTTAGATCATTAACTTCCAAAATATAAGCGAACTGATAACCCCCAATGATTTTCTTTTCCATGGGGGTTTATTGTTACATCATTCTCTGGGTAATACTCCGGTTTTATATCAGGAATGGTAGTATACCTGATACTCACGCACAATAAACTTTTCTGAGATAATTCAAATAAAACACCACTCTCCAGTCCAAATCCGGCATGTATAGTATTACTCACGTAGTTAACTGATGCATCATTTGTAGTTCCTGAGTAACGAGAATCAAAATCAAGCTTATTTCTTAAATAATATAGTCCAAATACTGCTCCGGCATAAGGTTTGATCGCATCGTCAGAAAAATAAATATTTCCTTGAGCCGATAAATTCAGCATTTGATAATTCACCTTAATATCTCCATAGCGTTGCTGATTCCACGTTTTTTTATCTTTGGGAAAATAACTATATGCGATTTCGGATCCTAATGCTAAACGAGGATTAAAAAACCAGAGACCGGATACATTCAATCCGCCTCCAATATTTGCAACTTGCTGAAATCCAAAACTCTCATTACTGATTTGGTTTGTAGGAGATTGTAACATCAATCCTCCACCCCAAAACATTCCATCCTGAGCATTTATTTTAAAAACAGAAGAAACACCAACTAAAGCAATAATTATCAGGCGCTTAAAAATGTCCATTATTATTTAAAATTACCGTGTGAAGTTAAAATTTTAATTTATCATAGTAGAAAAATCCTTTTAACTATTGAAGAGATTTTTACCTACTCTTATCCAAAAGTCTGAATTTTAAAACGCCCGAAAAATCCAATATTTTTGTTTCAACGAGAAAACTTAAATATCTTGAGACTCTTCAGGAGAAACAAAAATACCAACAAACCTGTAATCCGACAAATTATTGATTTAATACCTTGATGGCTTTTTGACCATTGCACCAATACGAATATTTTCCTGCATTATTTCTAAAGGATTTTAAAATATATCTCATGTAGCCGAGTAACTTTTCGCCTTCATGTGAAAGCGTTAAGAAAATCGAAGAGCACATTTGGGCGAGGATATGCCTAAGGAGGTAAGTGTGGAGGATAAAAGCACGGTTGAGCAGGTTAAGCTTATTCAGGAGCTCGACCAGGAGGAAAAAAATATGGTCTTTAAAATGATTGAAACTTTCCTGACCAAGAAAAAGTTTAAAGACTTCTTTAATAAAAATATTGCTACACTATAAAACTAAAAAGCCAGCCTATTAATATAGACTGGCTTTTTAGTTTTATTTCTCTGCTTTAATCCTTGTAGGATATTCGTTACCTATTCTTCCACATAAAAATAAAATAATGTCTGATTACTGAAATTTACATAGTAGGTAGACTTCGTATTCTTACTAGGAAAGGAAGTTTCAAATTTATAACCAGATTCATATGTTTTCCATTTTTTACTTTGAGATTCATTGTCAATATTTAAATTGTTTCCTGACTGAGTATTATTCTGAATTTTATTATTAATTCTTTCTTTTAGAATATTGAAATTAACAGAATCAAATTTCATAATAACAGACCTCGAATAATCTCCCATTACGTCATTCATGTCTTCTTGTATAGAAATACATTCTGGTAAAACAATATCTGTTTCAGACTTAACTTGTTCAATAATTTTAATATTCTCTATTTTCTTATCCTGTGCTTGATTACAAGAACCCAAAGTAAAACACAAAAAAAGAATAAATACCCTTTTAATATTTTTCATATAAATAAAGTTTAAGGTTGGATATATGCAGACCCTCTGAAATGAATTTGGAAAGGTGTCCCCAGTCCATTATACATATGTCCTGCTAAAGTTAGAACATCCCTCATAAACGAATCCTCTGTAAACCTTATATCAAAATCATATGTATCAGAATGCCCTACCACCATGTTATTGTCCAGTAATCTTAACGTAATATTACCGTAAACTAGAGCTTGTTCAGCATGAGTAAAATATTTCTCACTAGCAAAATTAAATGACATATCCGAACCTACTCCCCCTGGGAAATCAGATGCTTTAATTTTACTTAAGTCAAGTTTACTTAAATCTGCAAATAGATCAATCTTTCCTTCTCCTAACCTAAATGTCCAATAGGCTTCATCGTAAGTTATAATTCCATCGCCATTTTTATATTTCTTATCCCCACCAGATTGGTCAGGATGTCCTTCTCCACTATTCAAATGATTGAACCACATAGTAAATGCACCAGTAACAGCCCCATTTGAGAATTTTCCTCCACCAATCATAGATGAAGTACCACCAACAATTGCCGAAGATACAACTAATGTTACTTAATTCTTAAATCCTGCAGCTATCATTCCACTTCCGGCAAGGGAACTAAAAGATCCAGACATAAATTCATGTTCGCACAGATCTGTGATCCGTGCAATTACCTCCATGTAAATCTACATGAAATCTACCCAACATAAGGGATCTATTTTGTTGGCTAATTATGTTTGGAAGTATAATTCAGGTTCTAAGAATAAGCCTCCAATTGTTGAGTTTCTAAAATAATTCCCAATAAATAAGGTAATTCTGCATAGTACCAGATGTAATGCAATTATTAAAATGGTATTAGCTCCGATTTGCAATAAATACATTCCTGCTTAAAACCGGAATGCAATTCCTTTCATAACACAAAAAAGAGCTGCAACTTTTTATAATTGCAGCTCTTCCTATTTTTATTTACAGCTTGATTATCTCACTTATTACAAAACTGCTTCATTTGGAGTTTACATTTCATAGGCACAAATTATTTTATCTTTCCCATTTGTACATGTCCTATAGGTTTTAATAGGTATTTTTTTAATTTGATTCAAGAACATTGTACTTATGGTACTATCGGCAATTGAGTTGTCTGCATCAATTAATAAGCAATACTGTTCAGGCCGATTATCTAAATAGTTAATTATATAATCTAATTTTACATATCTACTTCCTTGTAAATGGAAATAGATGCTATCACGAAACAAATGCATATCAAGACCCGTCATAAACTCATCTTTAATAGTTTTCATAGAATCCCCATCAAGTAAACTCAATTTTGGATATCCTACATTGATGAATTGAAGATTAATTCCATACTGATCTATCAAATCATTAACTTTTATATAACTATCAATATTTTCCTTTGGGACATGTTTTATATAGCTAAGAGAAGAAATGTCGGTTAAGAAAACTTCATAAGTATAATCTGTTTTTACCCAAAAATCAACCTTTGTTGAAAGAATCCAATCATTTGCGAATGAATTTTCAATATCAACGAAAATTGTATCTCCTTTTATTTTGTATCTGTCATAAATCGAATCAACCCAGCTTGTTCGAGGCAATATATATTTTTCATTATCTAACGAAACCTTTTCTCTATTAAAAATAACACACGAATCAAATACAGTTAGAGTCTGATAAATTGAGTGATCCCTTACATTTTTATCATAACCACGATAATACTCAACCTTGTCTTTTTGTTCAGATTCATTTGAATAACATTTAACAAATAGCAACAACGTACTTATTGTAATTACATTAACCGTTATTTTTACGCTCATATTAACACCCCTTTAAAAAATCCTTGTTCAACCCGATCTTTTCTATAAACCTTGCTATTTTCTTACCATATGGATTTGTTTGTGCTCCATTTTTAAAATCTCTACCTTGACCATATAAGGTTATTGTGGCATTACCACCTTTATACTTTCCACATATTTTACATACCATGTATGATTTACGTACATCTGCACTAAAAGGTATTTTCTTTTCAACAAAATTCAGATCAAAACTACCATCTCCATTCGGATAAAAATCTTTTTGGACTACTTCTCCAAAAGTATTACCAACACTCCAGCCATATCCAAAATCACTAAAAATATCATCTAATGTAAAAAAGTTCCCATCAATATCTTTCTTTGATGTTGAAGTACACCAATTATAATATTCACCCCATTCTAATATTCCCTCAATTATATCTTCTGAACCTCCGGATAAGTCGATTTTCGCAGGAGGCTCAACATAATCTTCATTTTCATGAGTTAAATGATTAAACCACACAGTAAATGCACCAGTAACAGCCCCATTTGAGAATTTTCCTCCACCAATCATAGATGAAGTACCACCAACAACTGCCGAAGATACAACTAATGCTCCTTTATTCTCAATTCCAGAAGCCATCATTCCACTTCCGGCAAGGGAACTAAATGATCCAGACATAAATTCATGTTCGCACAGATCTGTGATCCGTGCAATTACCTCCATGTAAATCTAATAAAAGGCATCTATTTTGTTGGCTAATTATTGTTTGGAAGTATAATTCAGGTTCTAAGAATAAGCCTCCAATTGTTGAGTTTCCAAAATAATTCCCAATAAATAAGGTAATTCAGCATAGTTCCAGATGCTAATACAATTATTAAAATGGTATTAGCTCCGATTTACAACAAATACATTCCTGCCTATAACCGGAATACAATTCCTACCATATAACAAAAAGAGCCACAACTTTTTAAATTGCGACCCTTAAATTATATTCCCGTTGTGTTATTGCACGATTTGAAAAATCGCGCTAACAGCGGCCATTAGTGATTTACATATCCGAGTCTACTGAAGGCACAGATCCGTACCAGCTTGGATACATTAAATCTTTACTATGGAATAATTTCTACTGGCGTCTCAAAAATCATTATCGAATCTTCTTTGCTAAGTATACTGTCAATTATTGGCAGTAATCCGTGTAATTTTAGATATTCATCTTTACCACAAAAGAAAAACTTATTATTTAACTTATTACTAAATTCATCACCTCTTCTTTGCTTAAAAAAATATAAACATTCTAAATCTGCAGTCATTCTATAATAAAATATACTGTCATTAAGTGTATACTCTTTATGGAATTCAAAAAGGTCATATTCATCTTGGAAATTTTTTGCCAAACTTAAAAAATAGACAGTATCAACAAGCTTATCCTTATAATATAAGATCTCACCATTCCCTTTACCAAAAGAATCATATTGTTTCCATTCAATATTTAATCCCTTAATCTTTGGATTACTCATAAGAAACATCTCAATCGCACTTTCTTTACAACTATTAACTAATAAAAGTAATATCATTGCTGAAAGTATAAAGTGTTTAAGTTTAAAAACCAACATATTTTCTAAATTTTCTATACCTATTTTCAGATGAAAACATTATTGACATCATTACCCTTCCACGGGTATTTTTAACAACTAAGCGATTTTCATAAAAAATATCATCTACCCCCAACTCTTGTATTAAAATAATTTCTAGAATTCATATCTGGTCCACTTGTTTGAACTGCCCATATACAATAATCCCCTACATTATAGCTCGATGTTCCAGAAGTAATGGTATTCCCATAGGAACCATTACTGAAAAATATGTTAATTAATTTTTCCAAACCAGAATATTCGACTTTTCTTTCAATTATATAATTCTTTATATTCCAACCAAATCCATCCCTACCAATTGAGCCATATTGTTTTATAAACTTCATAAACTTTGCAATTTAGTATGTAGGATTATCATTTAAGTCAACCATAGGAGGTTCTTTGTCTCCCCCTCCCTTTGAGTCAGGATGTCCTTCTCCACCATTCAAATGATTAAACCACATAGTAAATGCACCAGTAACAGCCCCATTTGAGAATTTTCTTCCCCCAATCATAGATGAAGTACCACCAACAATTGCCGAAGATACAACTAATGCTCCTTTATTCTCAATTCCTGAAGTCATCATTCCACTTCCTGCAAGGGAACTAAATGATCCAGACATAAATTCATGTTCGCACAGATCTGTGATCCGTGCAATTACCACCAGGTAAATCTAATATAATTTACACAACATAAGGAATATATTTTGTTGGCTATTATGTCGGGATGTATAATCCGGATTCTAAAAATAGGTCACTAATTGTTGAGTTTCGAAAATAATTCCCTATAAATACGGTAATTCGGCATAAAACCAGATGTAATGCAATTAATAAAATAGCATTAGCTCCGATTTGCAATAAATACATTTCTGCATAATACCGGAATGCAATTCCTGCCATATAATGCAAAAAGCTGCAGATTCAGTATTTGCAGTTCTTTTTATTTTATTTACAACTCGCTTATTTCACGGATTGTGCTACGCTAATTCCCAACCTACGGGAGTTAATTGCACTGAATACATTTCAGAGCTAACGGCCGAGACATATCCGAGCCTACGGGCTGCAAGTACGCTCCAGCTGTGGGATGAAGATTTCCTAAATGAGTTATAGCGTATATCCGACCCCCGATTTTAAAAAGTTTCTCAAGAAGCTCTCTAAAAAATACCCTTCCCTGAAAGCCGACCTACAGGAGCTTATTAAAACCTTAAAAGAAGAACCTGATTCAGGTATTCATTTAGGGCAAGGCATACACAAAGTTCGCATGCATGGCCATTACCTCTAAAGGTAAAGGAAAATCAGGTGGTGCAAGGGTTATTACCTATTTGGTTACCGAGGACAAAGAGATTTACCTCACATACATTTACGACAAAAGCCAACTCGAAAACATTAACAAAGAACAAATTATTGAACTGCTTAAAATGCAGGTTTAATCTAAATAACAAAAGCCGCACTTTAAAATGCGGCTTTGTTGTTTACAGGCTAAAAGCCTTATGGATTAAACAGCGGGCAGAGCCTTACGCTGAACTGTTTACATTATTTATTCGCTACGCTCAGCGAGAGGGGATCAATATGGCTCAATTATAAAATGGTCACTTAATTCACTAAAGAAAATATCTTGATCGGTTGATTTTACAAAAGAAAAATTTAGCTTTCTGGATTTGCCATTTTTAAAACAAACCTTGATATAGTTCCAATCTTTTTCTCCTTTCTTTTTATGATATAAAATACAGTCTACATTATTTTTCTCTATATAGGTTTTGTGTCTAAAAAAAATATATTTAACAGAAAGTTTGTCATTATCAAAAACAAAAGATTTACTTCTAATTGTTGAAATAACAATATATAATAGTAAAACCCCCAAAGTGACCGCAAAGTTTTTTAGAGATACTCCATATAATAAAACTATCAAGATGCATAATGAAGCCACAATACTCACATGAAATATAAACATACGTCTAGAAAAATTTAATTTTAAACTTCTCATCATTTGGAATTAATATTATACATTAAATTATTAAGATCGGAGATAGTTGCCGGTGTTTGAAAAATTCCAATTGGGTTTGCAATTAAATCTGTTGCGACAAAAGTAGCGTCTCTTGCCGTTTGGAAATATGAATTATTATAACCAGGAATAGTTCCTCCAACACCTGTAGCATCTATTAAATTGCATCCAATATTTGTAAAACCAATAATCCTCATAACTGTTCCAGCCTCAAGTGCAGCACCAAGAGTTGCCAATCCACCTATTACTTTAATTGGATTTTGGATATCATCTGATTTCCAACTCCAGTTTATATATCCTTGATTAGCTCCATTAGCACTTCCGTAAAGCCCAGCTTGTCCTTCAGCTGGTATTATTATCTTACCAAATAGTTTAAGAGGCTTATATGACCCAAAACTAAAATTATCCCCATGATACCAAGGCTTTTCACCCCCTCCGTTTGTGGCTGGATGTCCTTCTCCACCATTCAAATGATTGAACCACATAGTAAATCCACCAGTAACAGCACCATTGGAAAATTTTCCTCCGCCTATAACAGATGAAGTACCGCCAACAATTGCTGAAGATACAATTAATGTTCCTTTATTCTCAATTCCAGAAGCCATCATTCCACTTCCAGCTATTGAACTAAAAGAGCCGGAGAAAAAACCATGCTGAAATTTACCACCTTGTACTACATTACTTATTCCTCCGACCGTACCGTGTAAAGAAGCCCTTGCAAATTCTCGCCCTAACCTAAAACTGTTTAATCGCTTTAATTTTCTCAAGCTATTTATTTTTGTAAGATTAGGTTCAAACAATTTACCTATACCCTTAGCTGCTCCAGCGGAAAAACCACCTATCAGCCCTCCAATGACACCTGCTTTTAATGCTTGGCCTATATTAGCACCATTCATCATCGCTCCTGTAAATCCACCTGCAAAACCACCTGCTGCACCAGATAATATTGCTACTCCTAAACCTGTTCCAGTCCCGGCTGTACCAACAGTAACTACAACTGCAACAGCAACAACAAAAAATGTTTCAAAAGCATTACTTAACCAACTATATCCGCTTGGATCAGTCAAATTTAACGGATTATTTAAACAATAACTAAATCTATTTAATCCTTGTGTATGATCAGGCATTTGAACAAAAGGGTCAGGGCTTAAAAATCGAGCAGTAATAGGGTCATAAATACGGCCATTCATATTTACTAAGGAAAATAAATCCAGATGCTCATGACCTGTAAACCCTCTTTTTTCTGACACTTCAACTTTACCACTCCAGGCTTGCCAGGTATTAGGGTCACGTCTTTTCCCCCAGGCATCATAACTAAATTTTTCAATGATGTTTCCATCCTTGTCGGTTGTTGCGCAAACCGATCCTAAGTGATCTCTATGTAAATACTTTAATTCATCTTCCTTACCGGTATGTGTAGTATAAACTGCAACACAACCAGAACCTCCCATTATATAATGAATATCAGATGTTTCACCATCTTTAATTTCCCGCTCAAATAAAGAACCAATGTAGTACCTTTCAACAGGAGTTGTTACACCTTCATATTGGCGTGCAATTTTTCGACTATGATTTGGACCATATATAATTTCGAGCGTATTTTCACCTTCTTTTATCTGGTTTACTTTATGGAAAGATGAATATTCAATATCCATTGTCTCCAGGTTGATCCCTCCTGGGTGATTTTCAATACTACTTAATGCATGTGGCATTCGGCCTAAGGCTCCATAGTAATAATTACCTACATCCGACTTATAAGTAATATTTCCAATTTCATCATATTGCATGGATACCTCATTAGCACCAACAGTAAATGATGTTAACCGATGTAAATCATCATATGTAAAGCTTTCATCTAAGATATTGGATTGATTAGAATAATCCGATCTGGAAATCAGGTTTCCTACGGCATTATATGAATAACCATATTCCAGAATATTGGTACTCCCTTTTTGCGTTGAAATTTGATCTAGCCAACCTCGTTTCGGATCATATCCTTGTATTGTAGTTAAGCCGTTTCCTAGTGAAAACTGTTTAATTTGACCTTTTGCACTAACATCCTCCAATTTCCAATGCACTTTCCCGTTTCCATCTTTCACACTAACAAGCATCCCTTGTGCATTATATGAATTTAACACATAGAACCCAGACGGATAAGTAGTTTTATCAATTCTTCCGAAACTATCATAGGTAAACGAAGTTTCAAATGATTGATTATTTAAATATTCAGATTTTTTGACCAGACGTCCTAAATTATCATAGCTATAGTTGTATGATATATTATCTGGTCCTGTTTCTGATTTGAGTAGACCAATTTTAGGCACTGCCGTTTCATAAACATAAGTAGTGGTTCCTTCCGCCTCCGTTCTTGTTTTAACCCGTCCCCTAACATCATATACAAAAGAAGTTAAATTTCCATTGCCATCGGTTTCATTCACTAATTGTCCGTAGGCATTATAGGCATAGGTTGAAGTTCCTAAGTCTGGATCGATAAGCTTTATTCGATTACCCATATGATCAAACTCAACTTCTGTAATATTACCTTTCGGATCTCTTACTCTTGTACAAAGAGCTTGACTATTATAGTTATAATCTACGCTTTTACCATTAGCATCTGTACTTTTAATGAGCTTACCTAGGTAATCATATTCACGTGTTGTTTTATTTCCCAATACATCAATCATTGTTGTTTCCAACCCATTGTACTGGGTTTGAGTATATTTTCCGTCAGGCAATGTTTCTTTTATGGGTCTGTCGAGAGCATCATACAAATAAGTAGTATATTGAGGTGCTTCAGACTCATATCTGGCATAACTGACTTTTGCCACCAATCCCATTGCATTATAATAAGTATCCTGATAAACTTTTTGTCCATTAAATCCGGTAGTAACAGATCTAAGTACCCTGCCATATTTATCAATATACTTTACTACAGCTGGAGAACCACTTTTTTCAGAATATACGGAATACAAAGCCTTTCTATTTGTACCGGTTGGTGCATCCGGATCACTATTAACCCATCGTTTAACGCTCACCGAATAGGTATCATTTGGATATTCTATTTTTTCAACCTGTCCAAATCCATCGTAGTAATATTTTGTCTCAAATCCATTTAAATCTGTAATACTGCTAACACTTCCGTCATACTCGTTATAAGTTTTTGTGGTTAAATAATTTTCGACATCATAAGAATGTAAAACAAATCGACCTTTTGAATCATACTCCGATCTTGTTGTTTTTGTAGGTAAGTTACTAGCTGAAATAGTGGAACTAGTAATATTTCCATAATCATCATGCTCATATCGTTTAGTAATTTTGAATTTCGGTTTATCTGGTTCTATAATCTCAGTTACTAATAATCCACTGGAAGAATCATACTCAAATGAGCTAACATTGGTGATAGTTGGCGTTACCGGCTGTGTATTTATTGCTTTGGTTACCTCTGTTCTTGTTAATCGCCCAAGATGCCATTTACTTTCATCATTTGTATATGTATTAACAGTTGTGGTCTTAAAGTAATTGTTGGTTACTCCATGAGTTACATCTAACTTGGTAACATTTCCATAATCATCATATTCATAGGTTGTTTTTGTATCGCCTTTTAAAACGCCATTTAAATCCAATTCTTTTTGTGTTGATTCGGAGACATAATTAAAAATAACGCCATTTGCATCTTTTTCAACAACATTAGTATTGGAACTTTCAGATAAAGTACTACTATTTATTTTAGTTATACTTCCCGTAGAGTATACTACATAACTTTCAGGATCGTAATCAAAAAATGTGGTTGTAGTTAACCCTTTTTCAACATCAGTCACTTTATATTCATCAAAACCTAATATACCTTTACCGCGCAAGTGCACTTTTAATCCAACATAGTCATATTCAGTACTTCTCTCTCCACCTACACCGTCGTCATTGGAAACTCGAGATACGACAAACATTGGAGCTTGAATTTGCATCACAGGATATTGATAAGTCGTTTGACTTTTTGCATAAACTTCTGAATCAGTAATGGGTTTATAATCAATTGTTGTTTTTTCACCTAAACCATTTGTGATTCCTGTCAGTAATTCTGGCACTGCTCTTCCGGCCTGAAAATATTTACAACCGTGCCAGTAGTCATCATCACTTCCTTTCTCATCATCTACAACAAAAAAATCAGTAGCTGCATCTCCATTAAAATCGCCAAAGATAAATCTTTGTCCAATTGAAGGATAAAGAGGACCTTCATCGCCTTTAGTAAATCCCACTCCATTAGGATTCCCTAAGTACAATTCTCGTCCTTCCCATGTTCCTCCCTTGTCTTTATCGGCCATAAATACTATATCGGTAATCCCATCTGCATTATAATCCCCTGGATATATTTTATCTTTACGAGGATCTCTTTTCCTAGGGAAATATGTTCTATCAAACCCCACACCAGTTGAGAAATTAACCGACCAATTACTCCATAAATAATCCTCAAATCCTACGGCTAAATAATCTGTTTTTTTATCTGCATTATAATCACCAAAAATAAGTTTATGACCTGTTTCAGGCCATCCTCCAGATAGTATCTCATACATTCTGCCATCTTTAAAAGATTTGATATCGTACCCATCTTTATGACGAAAGAAAATGTCAGCACATCCATCTCCATTGAAATCACCTAAATCATACAAATCATATGTTCTATCCATAATATATTGTGATGCACGTGCTTCATATCCATTTCCTGAATTTAAATACACTTTAACTTTTTTATTATCCTCGTAAATGTTTATAAAACTCACATCCGTTAATCCATCTCCATTAAAATCTGCTAGTACAGGTTTGCCTATCGCTTGTGAAATATCATCAATTGAATATTCTGATGCAAGAGTAAATCCATTTCCGTCACTCAACAACACTCGATAATATCTATTGTTGTAGTATTGGTAATTATAGTAACAAACAAGTATATCACTTTTGCCATCTCCATTAAAATCCCCAATTTTTAATTCTCTTAAAGCATAACTTGGATCGTAACATCCCACCGTACTAAGATCATTAAAGGATGTATAATTAAATCCTTTACCATCAGTACGCGCAGTAAAATAATATAAACCTTTCCAATTTGATTTATATTTATTGTAATCCGATGTAGTAACCACATCAGTTTTTCCATCACCATTAAAATCACCAGTATAAATCTTTGAATCGTGAGTCAAATAATTAGCAGCATAATACGAATTGTCATAGTTTACATACGCCATTGGAGCTATGCTTTCATCGTATTCAAATAGTAAGGGATTAAATTTTTGATTGTCCTTATTTGTTAATTCAATCGAAACTAATTTAGATTTAAGTGAATTTAAGCCTCCTGTGTAATTAAATTTATAATCCCAAATAAGTTCATTTGAATAATAATTCTTTATACTTACTAATCTTTTTTTCTGAGTTTGCAGACTTCCTTGAATATATCCATTTTGAACATCGCTACGATATTGATATTCAAATCTAACAGAAGCATAGGTGCTTAATTCAGTGTTTTTATTACCAGTATAATTAATTTTAGTTGGGATACAATATCCATTATTATTATCTTCTTCATATTCAATTGTATAATAATTTCCTTTAGTGTCTAAAACTTTGTTCAATTTCCAACTCAAAACCTCGGTCTTACCTTGTGCCTCAAACCTTGAATCAGCAGTATAACCGTATTCTTTTATTAGTCCATCTTTCGTATAAACAATAAACTTTTGAGGATCGCCATTTACTGATCCATATGATATTACTTTTACAAAAGTATTATTCTCTGTTCTGTATTCTGTACCATTTGCTCCATATACACCTGAAATAGCTATAAGTCTATTTCCATCTAGAGCAAATTTATCATCATTAAAATTTATACTTGTTGCCTTACCATCATTATAATAGTTTAATGAAACCCTATCAATTGATGATAATCCTGCAAGAGAAAATCCCTGTCCTAAAATTCCATTACCTGACAAACTATTATATATAACTGCTAAATCTGGAATCATTCCTCCTGTTCCAGGAACAATTTTTATAGGCATATCGTATGTGGATGCACCAGTAGGAGTTATATTAAGACTACCCTCAATAGTACCTACAACACCTGTTGGATTACTAAACTCAGAAGGGCCACCAATTAAATTGTCAATCGGCGGAAACAACAAACAGGGATTTATTTTAGCCATAAAGGATTTTGCTGATTCAGCTTTATAACTAAAGCCTGGTTTAAGGGTAACATAATCCCGGGCAACGTAATTTTTGGTCCCCGATTCGGGTGAATTAAGGGTAAATGTTTCTTGTGGCTCTTGTGCATGTGTTACAAAAGGTAAAAACAAGCACAAAAGCGTAATTGCTTTTATATATTTAATCATGGTTTAGGCTGTTTATTGTTTAATAATTTTATAGGTTTTCTGTTCTCCTTCATGTTTTAAAATGAGCAGGTAAGTGCCCGGAGAGAATACTTCAAAGGATATTGGGTTTTCTCCCAGGTTATCTATCGTCCCATTTGATAACATGGTGCCAGCTGTGTTATATACAGCATATTCATATTGGGTGTTATCAACATCACCTCCATGAATACGTATTTTTAAGTTTCCTTTTGTAGGATTCGGGTAAATAGTGACTTCTCTTTCTGACCACGAATCAGATATGGGCTGCTCATCTTCATCAGAAGCCATTTCGGCACTTTTGAGCGTTATTACTTTACGCTTTGTACGGTTTCCCGCATTATCGTATTCGTAAGATATTGTTTGAGCGGTAGCCCAAGAGCCAATCATAACTATAGTGAATAGCAATAGTAATTTTTTCATTGTATTGTTTAATTAGATTGTTTTTATATTTTAAAAGCCCCTTTGGGAGTTGGTGGTAGTTTGTAACAAAGCTTCAATCTTAGCCAATCTCTCAGCCATTGTTTCCATCTCATCTTCCAATTTCTCACGTTCCCCGGTTTCTTTTTTTCTGTCTGCTTTTAGCTCCTCAATCTCCTTATCCTTCTCTATTGCATACAAAGTCAACTCCTCCACTTTTTGCAGCAACAACTTATTCATCTCTGCCAAATTCACGCCTTGCTTTTCCATTTCGGTAGCACTTGGTATATTCTCCAGATGTTTGTTGGTCTTAATAAAAGTTTCTACTTCGGTGAGGTCTTTTAGCTTGTAGGTATCGGAGAAAACAAAGTCGGGCCAATCTGCCTGATCTGTTGAAACCCGAACTTCTTTAGCAAGAATGGTTCCATCAACAGATAGTTTTTCGGTAGGATTTTGAGTTCCTATACCTACATTGCCATTCATGTAAATAATATCATTACTTGTTTTTGTCCAATTGCTTGATCCGCCAGAATATAAAACACCTATTTCGTCACCTGTAATTTCTCTATCATAGAAATAGATATCATCTATACATCCATAAAAAGCTCTATTTAGGGTACCTCCATTTCCAAATTTCAATTCAACATTTGATTCAACTAGGTAACTAAATGATTGAGTCTTTATAAGTGTTCCATTCTTGAAGATATTCATACTCGAACCATCAAATGTAATTATATACATCTGCCATTCATTTAGCTCAATGCAACTAGTTGGGCTTACGCTTTCATCACCTATTTTACTAGCCTTTAACGAATTTGAAGACTCTACTAAATTAATCTGATATCCAAGGCTTGCTGTATTATGTCTTTTTTCAATTATTCGTCCATATCCACCTTCTCCATAGCCATAAGGTTTAATCCAAAAACTAATTGAAAATTTACCCAGTAATGATAATTTTGAATGATGCGGTATGGAAATATAATCATCAACTCCATCTAACTCAATGGCACTTTCTGGATTACCATATCTATCATTCACATAATTAGGAGATCCATGAATTGTTCCATTAAATTGGTTTTCACTTTCATCAGTTACGTTACCATTAAATTGCCAACAACCTACAAAATCTTGTGCTTGAGCGAAAAGTGTACTTGTTTGGATTAAAAACAATAATCCAATTAGAATGCATTTAAACGTGTTCATTAATTTAATTTTTTAATTGATTTATAATTTACATAATTATTGAGCAGAACCAACAATCAATGCTTCTATCTTAGCAAGTCTCTCCTCTAAACTCTCAACCTCCTTATCCTTCTCTATTGCATACAACGTCAACTCCTCCACCTTTTGAAGCAGTAACTTATTCATCTCAGCTAAATTCACCCCTTGCTCTTCCATTTCGGTTGCACTAGGGATATTCTCCAGATGTTTGTTGGTCTTAATAAAAGTTTCTACTTCGGTGAGGTCTTTTAGCTTGTAGGTATCGGAGAAAACGAAGTCGGCGGTGTTGCCGTTGGCTTTAACGGTGATGTTGTTGGCGGCCAAGGTGCCGTTTAGATTAAGGTCTTCCATGCTGGCCAAAGTAACCTCAATTTCCTGAGCTTTGATGTTACCGGCTACGTCGAGTTTGGCAGAGGGGGTTGTGGTGCCAATGCCTACAGAACCATTACTTTTAATTATCAGTTTCGTATTATTTTTTATTAATTCTTCATCAGTCATTGTTTTTCCTGATTTGTAGGTATCGTCATGATGAGAAACAAACCTGATATTAGAAAATATATCCATATTTATTAAACCAATCGAAGATCTGGCTCCATCACTATACAATTTCCATTCTCCATTCTGACGGATTCCATTTAAAGCTATCGTAGAATTTGTATAACCAACACTTGTATTATCCCAATCAAAAAGTGCCACTCTCTTAGTTTTAAGATTTCCTGCAATGTCTAATTTTTCTGAAGGATTCGTTGTTCCAATACCAACTTTACCATCATCTGTTAAAACCATTTGAGCTGAATTTGCACTAAATTGATCTGATATATTTCCTTTCCAAACCTTAAAACCTAAAAATGCATCATTTTCTATTTCATGATCATAAGAAAATATATCAAAATTAAAACCTTCTTTAGCTGATCTTATTCTTAATCCTTCAGATCCAATACCTCCCCATCCATTGTTAAGTAATAAGTTTGGCATCCAAGCGGTTGACATATCAGATTTTTTCTTCACTTCTAATTCGAATGTTGGAGCCGAAGTATTAATTCCAACTTTACCTGTATTAATATATGAACTACCACTATTCGAAAAGAAAGTTTTTGTTCCTATATTTGTACCGCCAGAAAAATCACCTGCAAAATTAAGCCAAAGCCTATTACCTTCATAGTGAACAATAGCTCGACCACCACTTCCTCTTTTGGCATACTTTAAATGTAGATCAGCAGCACCATTATATGAGAAATAGTTTTCTCCATTATACACTTTAAAATTCCCATTGACTGTAAGAGTATTACTAGGTGAGGTTGTTCCAATTCCTACATCTCCAGTTGATTCAATTTTATTAGTTGCCTGCCCCCAAGCACCAACACTCACCGCTCCAATAATTAATATCGTAATTAATTTTCTCATTTTAGTTTTGTTTTTTTCTTAATAAAAAGTTTATTTTTCCTTCTTTACTTCCTGGTTCACTAGTTTATCTTAAAGGGAAACCCAGACATCAATCCTAACCTTCATGCAAAACAAAGCCATTTTAGTGGCTTGGGGTCGTTTGTAACAAGGCCTCAATTTTTGCTAACCGTTCTTCCAACTTCTCAGCTTCCTTTTTTCTGTCTGCTTTTAGCTCCTCAACCTCCTTATCCTTCTCTATTGCATACAACGTCAACTCCTCCACCTTTTGAAGCAGTAACTTATTCATCTCCGCCAAATTCACGCCTTGCTTTTCCATTTCGGTAGCACTTGGTATATTCTCCAGATGTTTGTTGGTCTTAATAAAAGTTTCTACTTCGGTGAGGTCTTTTAGCTTGTAGGTATCCGAGAAGACAAAGTCGGCTGTGTTGCCGTTGGCTTTAACTGTGATGTTGTTGGCGGCAAGGGTGCCGTTGAGGTTAAGGTCTTGCATGCTGGCAAGGGTAACTTCTATTTCCTGGGCTTTGATATTGCCGGCTACGTCGAGTTTGGCTGTACCATCAGGAGTTTTGCCAATACCGACGTTACCAATTCGATCTATTCTTATTCTTTCAGTACCATTTGTTGAGAAACCAAGAAAACCACCGGATGTATTTGCTCCTCTGTAAAATGAAATGAAGCCATTGTTTTCATCAGAACCATATTTCAAACCTATTCGAAACGATTCTACATTGACTGGCTGAGTAGTTAACGTTTTTGAATATAGTTGGAAATTATTCTCATTTGCTTGAGCAAGTATAGCACCATAAGTCTGATCACTATTTTTTATATGTAACTTTGCTAAAGGATCAGTTGTGCCAATGCCAACGTTACCGGATGGATCAACAGTAAAATTTCTACTTTCATAATTTTCATCATCTCCGTTAGCACAATCAATAACTAGATCATTTTGTGGTAATTCACTATAAAATAGTTGGTCAGAATATAGACTTAATGAATATACTCCATTAACGATTTTCCTAAAATAAATTTCTGTATATGCACTTGGTATCTTTACATATAAATCTACAGTTTTACCAATCCTTATTGCTTTAATATTATTTTCTCCTAGATTTGAATTCAACAGAACTAATTTCCAGTAATTAATAGGTTGGGCTGTAATATTCTGATTTTTAAATCGGGCAATAATTCTACCGTAGTACATCGCCCCATAACCTGAACCATTTGCAATAAAATCAATTACCCCTGCAAAATCCTGATATGGATGGCTTACAGTACAAGATGCAATTTTTGTCCATTTTCCGTAATTATCTTTTGACGTACCAGATGTTTTCCATTTTTCTGTAATTGAGAGATCTTCTGTTTGACACCAAGCGTTAAAGCTTATAATTCCAATAATAAAAAGCGTAATTAATTTTCTCATATTCGTTTTTCTTTATTTGATTATTTAATATTTATAGTTTATTTTTTCTCCTTTAAGTCTTTATAAATAGATCCAATCCAGAATCTTGCTATTCCCCAAAAAATGGGTTTGAGTAAAACAGGCCACATGAATTCATTCGTATTTTACAAATCAATATTAATAACCTGAGTTCGATTAAAATTTTAGAATTCAGATTGACATAAAAGGCTGATATACAAGGCAAATTTTGCAGGGCTAGCGAGTTAGCTCGATAAATTTAACGCCGTAGATCAGTTTTTTATGCAAAGCATGAGAGTTTTCGCCTATAAACAGCGATCTTCTTCCTGAAAATTATTCAAAATAGCCTGCTATTCTTTAATGTGGAAACTTTATGATAGGACACATTGAACTCGCAAAATGCTCGTTTCATAATTTTCAGTTGAATCTCACTATTTATAGGCGGTCTGAA